>JAQCNN010000176.1 GCA_028275005.1 Salinirussus sp. | reverse complement strand
TCCAGCTCGACCCACTCCTCGCTGCCGTCGTCACCTGTCTCGGGCGGCTCCGTGCCGCGGTTGACCGCGAGGATCCGCTCGGCGTTTGCCGGCCGGGCCGTGTCGCTCAACACCCGCTCGAGAAACGCCGCTCTGTCCAGGCCAAGCGCCTCGACGCGCTCGCGCAGCGCCGACAGCCGGGCGGTGTAGGTCCCGTCCGCGAGCCCGGTTTCGGGCTGTCGGTGGCCGGGCGCGATGAGGGGGTCCCCACCGACCGCGTCCAGCCGGCCGTGGAGGGTCTCGTAGAGCTGGTCGGCCTGGTCGCGGGGGTCGACCCCCTCCTGGAGGTCCGGCCGGGCAACCCCGTCCAGAAAGAGGGAGTCACCGGCGACCAGTACGTCCCCGACGACGAGGCCGGTCATCTCCGTGGTGTGTCCCGGTAGCGCGACCGCCTCGACGGTCGCCCCCCCGACGGTGAGGGTATCGCCGTCGTCAAGCGTCCCGCCGGCGTCGGTGACCCCCCGGCGGTCGACCCCGGCCGGGAGGAGTCGCCTGGGTGTGCCGCCGGCGCCGCCCGCGTCACTGTCCCCGGCCGTCAGCTCGCGCAGCCCGCTGAGGTGGTCGGCGTGGAGGTGTGTGTCGAGGACGGCAACGAGGTCGGCGCCGCGCTCGGCGAGGTCCCGGCGGTACTCGCCGACGCCGGCGAGCAGCGGGTCGACCAGCAGCGCCTCGCCACTGTCGAGAGCCGCGTAGCTCAGACAGCCCGTCGCCGGCCGCTCGTACTGGACAACGGTCGGGTCCCGGCGGACGACCCGCGCGAGGTGGACCCGGCCCCAGGCCTCCATCCCGCCGGCGAGGTTGCGCGCCTCGACGCCCGCCGCGGTCAGCACGCCGGCCACGTAGCCGCTTGCCTCGCCCCGGCCGCAGACGACCGTCACAGGGCCCTCGCCCGCCACATCGGCCGCGAGGTCGCCGACCTCGTCGCGGACCGCCGCGGCCATGAACTTCGCGTACGGCACCTGGGTGGCGGTCACAGCGGCCCCCTCGATGCGCCACCGGTCGACCGCGTCGCGGTCGCGGACATCCAGCAGCCGGACGGACTCCCCGGCCGCAAGCGCCTCCGCCAGCGCCGCCGGCTCGACGGTGCCAGGTTCGGCCGGCGGCGTCGGCGTATCTGGCACGTCCGGGTCGTTCATGAGCGGTGTACGCCCGCGGCGGGTATAAGCGAGTGGCTCCCGGCCGCCTGGCCCCGGCCTGCGCCCACGGACCGGGGCCGGGGGCGAACACCCGGGCGTGACGGCTCGAACGGGGGGACGTATTTACTCCAGGGCGCGCTACAGGGTGTATGAATCCTACCGGCCGCGTGCGTGAGAGTCACGCCACGGCGCTTGACCGACTCGGCTCGGAGAAGAGTCTGCTCGCGCTCACCGAGGCCCGCCTCGAGCCGGAGGCGGTGCTGGAGGCCGCCGGCGCCGCGCTGGCGAGTGCGCGGGCGACGCTGTCGGACTGGGCGGCGGACGCGACGGGCAAGGTCGCCGACGCGCTCGCGGCGGCAGCCGAGTCACTGGCCGACGCCACCGACCGCGTCGCCGACTCACTCGACAGCTCCCTGCCCGGTGACAGCCCCTTCGTCTCGCTTGCCGCCGACACCGACCCCGGCCGGGCCGGCTCGGGGCTGGTCGGTCTCGGGCTCGTACTCGACCGGGTGTTTCTCCAGTGTGTGAGCTTCTTCGTCAACGAGGCCGACGCCACCCGGGCGGACCTGTTCCGGGACCTGCGGGAGGTCGCCGACGACCTGCTCGAGACCGCCGCCGACCTCGACCTCGACGGGGAGGCCGCCGAGGCGGCCGCCGAGGCCGCGGGAACGGTCGTCGAGGCCGCCTACAACGCCTACGTCGACCGGCTGGACGCCATGGGGTTCGACCCGAAGCCGATCTGTTGAGCAGCCTGGTCCCCGGCCGCCCGCCATTTTTTGCCCCTGGGCCACCTACGAGGAGTATGCGCGTCGTCTCCCTACTGCCCTCCGCGACCGAGATCGTCTACGCCCTGGGGGTCGAGCCGGTCGGCGTCTCCCACGAGTGTGACCACCCACCCGCGGCCAACGGGCAGCCGGCGGTCAACCGCTCACGGGTCGACCCCGACGCCACGAGCGCCGAGATCGACGACCAGGTCCAGGACGCCGAGGAGTCCGGCGGGGTCTACGAGATCGACCGCGAGACGCTCGCGGAGCTCGACCCCGACCTGGTCATCTCCCAGGGGATCTGTGACGTCTGTGCCGTCGACGAGGTCCGGGTCAGAGCGGCCGTCGACGACCTCGGGCTCGACTGTCGGGTGCTGACGACCGACCCCCACAGCCTCGCGGACGTGTTCGACGACATCGAGCGGGTCGGCGCCGCCATGGGCCGTGAGGCGCGTGCCGCCGAACTCGTCGCCGACCTCAAAGCCCGGGTCGACGACGTACAGGAGCGGACCGAGGGGCTTGCCCGCCCCCGGACCGCGGTGCTCGACTGGGTCGACCCGGTCATGGTCGCGGGCCACTGGGTGCCGGGGATGGTCGACCGCGCCGGCGGCGCGTACGGGATGGCCGAACCGGGTGCGCGCTCGCGGCCCCGTGAGTGGGCCGACCTCCCCGCGTACGACCCGGAGGTGCTCGTCACCGCCCCCTGTGGGTTCGAGGTCGACCAGACTGTCCGGGACCTGCCGGTGCTTACCGAGCAGGACGGCTGGGCCGACCTGACCGCCGTCGCGGAGAACCGGGTCTACGTCATCGACGGGCACCACTACGTGAACCGGCCGGGACCGCGGCTGGTCGACACCCTCGAGTTCCTCGCCTGGTGTCTCCACCCCGACGCCTTCGACCGCCCGCCCGTGGATGCGGTCCGGCCGCTGGAGACTGTCCTCCAGCAGTGACCCCCGCCGGGTGACGGCCCTCACCGGACAACCGAGAACAGCAGGTACGCCCCGGTGACTGACAGCGACGGCGTGATCACCCAGAGGCTCACGATCCGGGCAGTCGCCGCGGGGTCGAACAGGCTCTCGGCAGACAGCTCCTCCGGCCGCTCCTCGCCGATGCGCGCGACCCCGGCCTCGCTGTCGTCCTCCGGGACCGCGCCGTCGGCGAGCTCGCCGACCGTCGGGCCGGCAGCCCCCGTCCCGGAGCCGGTGCTCGGTGTCGTCGAGAGCGCACCCGTGCTGAACTCGGGGCTCTCGGGGGCTGTGCCGCCCCCGGGTCCGCCCTCGGCGCTGGCCCCGCCAGCCCCGCCGGCGCCGGTACCCGCGGCCACCGCCGCGGGCGTTGCCATCTCCGCGAGCGTCCGGGCACGGCTGGCTCGGCCCCAGCCCAGCCCGATGATGCAGCAGGTCGTGCTCACCGCGAGACTGGCGGGGATCCCGAGGTAGGAGAGGACGGTGATGAGGGTCGCGCCGACCGTCGAGACGACCAGCGCCGCGAGGATCGGGAGGTCGGTGATGTCGTCGCCGACGGTCGCGAGTGTCCGGCGGGCGATGGTGAACCCACCGAGGCTGATGGCAGCGACCGCCAGCAGGATGGCGGGGCTCGCCTCGACGCTCCCGTTCCCCACCAGCGGCGCGACCGCGTTGGCGGCGTTGGAGGCGCCGGCGCTGAACCCCATGTAGCAGGCAATAGCGACCACCAGCACCGACCCGACCAGGTCCCGGGGGGCGGCGCTGGTGTTGAGCCGGGGCCGGGGGAGACGGCCGCCGGTGTCGATGCCGACCAGGGGGTCCTCTAGACGACTGAACGAGAACTTCGCGTCGAGATACGGGTAGAGATACCGGCCAACGACGGCACCGACGGCAAACGCGAGCAGGGGGGCAACGACCCACGCCGAGAGGATGGCGAACATCAGCGCGGCGTTGAGTGTCCCGGTCGCCAGCCCGAGACCGACAATGGCGCCAACGGCGGTCATCGAGGTGGACGCCGGCACGCCGTAGACGTTCGAGACCAGAAGCGAGAGGCCGGTAAAGAAGAGGACCCCCACGCTGGCCGTCGGGGTGAACACCGCGGCGTCGACGATCCCGCTACTCATCGTCTCGATGACGTTGCGCCCGACCGTCCAGGCGCCGACGAAGGCAAACAGGGTGAACAGCGCGCCCGCGGTGACCTTCCTGACGACCCGGCTCCCGACCGCCGGACCGAAGGCCACACCAGTCGAGGAGCCGCCGATATTGAACCCGACGAACACCGCAACCCCGAGCCCGACGACGATCAGCGGCTCAACCATACCCCCTCTCTCCGGCTCCCGCGACATGTATCTTGGTGTTCTGTCGCCCGCCTCGCTTGTCGGCGCCAGTGACCGTTACCCGGTGTCCGTCACCGCCGTCCGCTGAGTGGCCGCGACCGGCACTGGTAAGCCCCGAGCGCCCGATGCCGGGGTATGGAGTTCGACACGTACCTGGTCACACAGGCCTCCCTCTCCGGGGAGCACTCGACCCCCGAGGTGGTCGCGGCGGCCATCGAGGGCGGCGTCGACGTCGTACAGGTCCGGGAGAAGGACGCCACCGCCCGCGACCGGCTACAGGTCGCCCGCACGGTGCGCGAACAGACCCGCGCGGCCGGCGTCCCGATGGTTGTCAACGACCGCGTCGACATCGCCGCCGCCGCCGACGCGGACGGCGTCCACCTCGGCGACGACGACCTCCCTGTCGCGGCGGCCCGCGAGCAACTCGGCACGGACGCGGTCATCGGCCGGTCGGTCTCCACACCCGAGGCCGCCCGTGAGGCCGAGGCTGCGGGCGCGGACTACCTCGGGGTCGGTGCCGTCTACGCCACCGGCTCGAAGGCCGACATCGACGACGAGGAGTACGAGGTCGGCCTGGCGCCCGTCCGCGACATCGACGAGGCTGTCGACATCCCTTTCGTCGGGATCGGCGGCGTCACGGCCGAGAACGCCGCCGAGGTGGTCGCGGCCGGGGCCGACGGTGTGGCGGTGATCACCGCAGTCACCGCCGCCGCGGACCCCACGCGGGCCACCCGGAAACTCGGTGAGGCGGTCGCCGAGGGTCGGCGTCGCCGCGAGAGCGCGGACCTCGGAGGGACAGCGTGACCGCACCCGACCCCACGGGCCTCTCGCTTTCGGCCCTTGACTCAGTCGCCGAGACCGCACCGCTCGTCAACGCCGTCACGAACAACGTGACCGTCAACGACGTCGCGCAGGTCATCCTCCACTGGGGCGGGCTCCCGGTGATGTCCGACGACGAGCGCGAGGTCGGGGCGATGGTCGCCGGGGCCGACGCCTGCCTGCTGAACATGGGGACCGTCAGCGAGGTCGGTGAGGCGACGATGCTCGAGGCCGGCGGGTCCGCAAACGAACACGACGTCCCGGTCGTGGTCGACCCCGTCGGCGTTGGCTCGACACCCACCCGGGACCGCGTCGCCGAGCGGCTGGTCAGCGAACTCGACGTCGCCGCGGTGAAGGGCAACTACGGCGAGGTCACGGCGCTGACCGGCGAGGACGCGGCGGTCCGGGGCGTCGA
>JAQCNN010000175.1 GCA_028275005.1 Salinirussus sp. | reverse complement strand
GGTAGCTGGGGTCCTCCGTGCGGCCGCCGGCGTAGCCCGAGACCACCGCCTGGACGCCGCGCACGCGCTCGAAGGCCGCCTCGACACACCAGAAACAGCCGCCACCGAACGTCGCCTGCTCGGTTTCACTCATACTGCTCTGTACGGTGTGCAGGCGTATAGCCCCTTTCCCAACGCAACCGCTCGAGCCGGCTCCGGGTCTACACACCCCACCTGAGTCGGGACGCGACGGTCGCCGTGTCGCGTCGCCCCCATCCGTGCGTGACGCTGTTGGTGGTCCTGATGGCGGCTCGCTTCCGACGGTCTGTGTTCCGACTGACACCACGGGCACGGCTGTGACCGCTGGACAACACCGGACCGATCCACTCACAGCCACACGACTGACCCTCGGCCGGCCACGCCTCAGCCGATGTAGCGGAGGTCCTCGTCGGTCGCGGCGGGGCCGCCCTCCATCTCCTGGATCTTCCGGACGACCTCCTCCATCTCCTCGGCACGCTCCTCCAACGAGCTAAAGTCGACCTCGAAGCCGAGCACGTCCTGGAGGACCTCAAGCACGGCCTGTGCGCTCTTTGGGTCGACGAGGTAGCCGCTGGTCTCACCCATCAGGCAGGCTGCGGGGACGTCGCGGCGCTCACCCAGCCCCAGCAGGAGCCCGCTGATGCCGACGATCCCGCCGGCGGGTTCGTCCTCGCGAAACTCCACGCCGGCCTCGGTCAGGTCGTCGCGCTCGGCCGTCGAGGTGGCCGCGCCGACAACGTCGTACTCCTCGATAAGCTCGCCTGTGGGGACACCACCGAGCGCGAACACCCGCTCGACACCCAGGTCCTCGGCAACGTCGAGGAAGGTATCGGTCAGGCCGTAGTGGCCCGGCCCATCCTGTGCCTGGTGGTCGCCGGTCAACACGAGCAGGTCACGCTCCTCGCCGGCGCTGACGGCGTAGACCTCCGCGTTCGCGAGTGTCGACACCCCGTCGTCGACGCTGACCTGCGGGGGGAAATGCGTCGAGTAGACCCGCCGGACGAGTTCGCTGTCGAGCTCCTCGACGAGGTGCTCGGCGGCGAGCTTGCCGACGTGGCCGACCCCAGGGAGCCCCTCGACCAGCACCGGGTCCGTGAGCGTCGGCTCGGCGACGGTTTCGATGTCGAATTCGTCCATGGTCTATTCGGGGGTGCGCCGCTTAAGAGCGCGTCGGTAGCCGCCGTAGGGGTCCTCCGGGTTGAACGGGGCGGGGGCGCTGTTGACCGTCTCGGCCCCGCACGCCGGGCAGGTCGCACCCAGCGTGTACACCGGGCCGTCGTGGCGCTCGACACAGGCCGTACAGACGCGGATGTCCGAGTGCACGCCGGCTACTCCTCGTCGGTCTCGCGCTCGCGGTGGAACCTTCCGGTCCCGCCCTGTTCGGCGACGAGTGTGCGGGCCCGCTCGGCGCTCTCCTCGAGTTCGGTCTCGGCGGTCTTGTAGTTGGGAGCCTGCACCTCGATCCGGTACTCCGGCGAGCCGACGTAGGTGATCTCGAGGTCGACCTCCTCGGGGACGCCGGGAGACTCGCCGTTCTCGTCTCCCGAGGCCCCGTTCGTGCCGTTGGCTCTCACGTGACCCTCGCCGTTGCCCTCAGCGGACTGCAGGGCCTCCTTGATGACGTCGACGCCGTCGCCGGTCGGACACTCCAGGCTGACGTAGCCGGTCACCGTCACGTAGGGGACCGAGACGTTCTCGCGGGCGGTGTCGACGATAGCCGTCACCTCGTCGTCCTCGAGGTCGGTCTCTGCCAGCGCCTCCGTCCCGCGGATCGCCGCGGCCTCGAACCCGTCGTACAGCGACCCAAAGCCCGCGAGCAACTCGTTGGCGATGGCGGCGTACTGCTCGTCCCCCATGTCCTCGCCAAAGGCCAGTTCCATCCAGTTGTCGGCCTTCTGCTCGTTTTTCCACTCCTGGATCGTGTCCTTTCGCTGGTGGTCGTTGACGTCCTTCAGCGAGAGGTCGATCTGCTGGGCGCTCTTGTCGACGTCGAGCACCTTCGCGACGACCCGCTGGTCGACGTTGACGTGGTCACGGACGTTCTTGATCCACCCCGAGGCCACCTCGGAGACGTGTGAGAGCCCGCGCTTGTCCTCGTACTCCAGCAGGTCGATAAACACCCCGAAGTCCTCGATCTCGTCGACCCGGCCGACGACCAGTTCACCCGACTCTGGCCAGCCACTGTATTTCATATCACTCGATTGTCGACGGCCGGTGATAACGTCGTTGCTTCAGCGGGCCGCGACGGGCCGAAAACGGGGTTACCGTGCTTCGACGGTCTCGGTGACCTCGCCCTCGAGGACGGCCTCGCCGCCGGTCGGTCGCGCGAGTGTGTGCCCACACACCTCACAGGTCACCTCGGTGGCGGCGCGGCCAAAGACGACCTGTTCGTTCTCGCAGTCCGGGCAGGCAACCCGGTAGAAGCTCCCCGCCATCAGTCCTGGAACTCCAGGCGGCCGGCACGCCACCCCTCGCGGCGGTGGGCCTTCCCGCAGTCAGTACACCGGTAGGTGAGGTCGGTCTTCTTCGTGGGCTTGTCGCCGCCGGGCACCTTCGAGAACTTCCCGTCGTTGCCGATGCCGGACTGGCGCTCGGACTGGCGGCCGTCGACCTTGGTCATCCCGGAGGGGCGACCGCCCCGGACCTTCTCGACCTCGTGTTCGTGGTGGGCGTTACAGTGCGGACAGTAGGTGTTGAACCGTCGCGGCATCTCCATGAATATCTACCTTGTAGACTGTTTGAACAGACCCGGTTAAAACCCGTTTGGTTCGGCCTGCTCGGGCCACGCTGGGCCACACAGCCGGGGCTGCCCGGACAACGAAACGCCGCCGGGGAACTGCCCGGCGGCCAGCAGGATCACAGTGACGTGGAGTGGCCGGCGGTGACCGACCACGGCGGCTGGTGGTGACCGGCTGGGCGCGCCAGGCCCGCGGCGGTGACGCCACAGGCCCGGGGCACCGTTGTCCGTGTCGAACGCGAACGGACCGCGTTCGGGTGGTCGGACCGGTCGGCCGACGCGGAGGGGTACCCGGTTACCGCGTCGCCACCTCCGGAAGTGCCGCCTCGCCACAGGCGCGGCAGCGTGAAGCCTGCAGGTCCGGGTCGTAGACCAGTGTCCCCTCACCGCAGTACTCACACGGCATGTAGTTTGCCGACGGGGTGTACACCGCGCCGGAACTGGTCGTCGACGACACCGGGCCTGATGTAGTGTTGTTTCCTACACTCATCGATCCAACCGAGCGTTCGGATACACTTGAACTTTCTGCCCATGCGTCCTCACAAGACCTATTATTCACTATATACGGCCATATATGCGCGACAAAAGCCTTCGATCGTTTTCTGGGGTACGGCGAAGCCGGACAGCCGGGCGGGGTGAGACGGGACACCGGCGACAGGGTGTCGCCACCGGGGCCGCCGGCCCGCTCCGAAGTCCCTAAGTGCGCTACGGCGGAATCTGGGCTATGCAGAAGCTGATCATCCACGGCGACCCGGGCATCCGGAAGGGGGCCCACATCGAGTACGACGGGGAGGAGTACGTCTGCTTCAACATCGCCCGCCAGGGTGACTGGCACGGCCCGACCGAGCCCAAACTGTGGTGTACGGTCGGCGCCGCGGACGAACAGGAGACCTTCGACCGCCGGGAGTACATCCCGATGCACCTCGACACCGAGGACGTCGATGCCGGCGCCGTTACGGTCCTCGACCCCTCCTGACCGACAGGAACTCGCTTGCCGCCAGTGCGGTCGTGTTGACCCGGTAGACGGTCACCTCCTCGAACTCCCTCGCCACCTCCGCCCAGGGCCGCTCGCCGACGGTCACGTCGTATCGCGCCCGCTCGGCCGGCCCGACGTAGACGTACCGCAGGTCGTACCGCTCGGCGAGGACCGCCTGCTGGTTTGGCGCCCCCCCATAGAGGAGTTCGACCGCCTCCAGCCGGGTCGAGTACGCCGCCTCCCCGCGGTACTGGGCCTCGTGGAACCACCCCAGCACCGCCGGGAGCCCGGTCAGACTCGCCGGCGCACTCGCACCCTGGCCCTCGGCTGACGACCAGGTGTACCCCCCCGGTGCCGCGGTGAGGACCGTTGGTCTGCCCGCCCGGCTGTCCAGCCACCGGACCGCCGACGCCTCGCCAGGGTGGCGGACGTCGAGGTAGGCCAGCCCGTCGAGGGTGGGGTCGTCGGTCCGGGCGATGTCCCTCTCGCTGCTGAAGTGATTTGCGAGCGCGAAACCGCCGTAGACCGACGCGCTCACCAGCAGGAGAGCGGCCCCGACCCGGACCGCTCGACCCCGCCACCCCTCGACCCGGGCCAGCAGCCACGCCAGGGCCGCGCCCGCCGCGAGACTCCAGAGCACCCACACCTGCATGTAGGTCTTGAAGACGGTGTTCATCCGGCCGATATCCTCCCGGACGAAGACAAACTCCACGAGGACGACCAGCCCCGCCCCGGCGACCAGCAGGACCGCCTCGAAGCCGGGGCCACCCCCGACCCCCCCGCCGTCGGCTCGTGCCGGCGCCATCCTCGGAACGGTGGGTCGACGGGCGAGTAGCCAGCCCAGCGCGACCAGCGGCGCGACGAGGCCGAGGGCGGCGACGTCGAGGGCCGCCGCAACCCCGACGAGGGCCACGGTGGCGGCGGCGCCGAGTCTCGCCCGTCGCCTCCCGAGTGTGTCTGTCCCCCGGACGTAGAGATAGCCCGCGAACACGGCGAGAAAGAGCCCGTGGACCACCAGCAGCTCCCCGAGTGAACTCCGGTCGGGGAGCACGGCGACGGTCCGGCCGGTCACCGACGTCACCCAGAACGGCAGCGACCACGCCACACCGAGGCCAAGCGTGGTGCCGGCGGCGAGCAGGCCAACGCCGGCCCGGCGGAGTTCACCCCGTAGCCCCTCACCGGTCCCGAGTCGCGAGCGAACGGGCGCAGGCAGGAGTGTCCGTGGCTCCCCGGGGGCGAGGACGACCGTCACGAGCACGAGACCGGCGACACTGGGGAACGACCACGTGCTCGTGACCGCAATCAGCCCGCCAACGGCCGGAATTGCACCGAGCAGGAGCAGCCGTCGCCGGCGCAGCCTGTCGGTGTCTGTCCGGTAGTACGCGAAACAGAGCCCGGCAACGAGCACGAGAAAGGCGGTGCTCATCATGTGGGCGTGCATGTCGCCGTTGAGCCAGGCAAACAGCGGGAACTCGTTTATTGTTGGCGCGGCGTCGGGCGTGTAGCCGGCAAAGTCGGCGGGGTCGTCGGCGATGACGCGGCTGGCCGACCAGTAGCTGAACTCCCCGGGGCCGGCTGCCAGGCCTTCCACGGGGGCGCCCAGGGCGGCTGCTGCCTGCCTGCCGCCGGGGACCAGCCAGACCAGTAGCCGGCCGGCCGCGAGGAGGTTCGCGGCCACCCCGACGAAAAACGCCCCGAGGGCGGCCCCGAGCCGGCGGGACCCCCCCTGACTGGCGGTCACCCGGCCGGCGAGCCCGTAGACGGCGGTCACGAGTGTCGCGTAAAACCCGGCCAGGGCGAGGTTGTATGCGAAGCGGCCGGCGGTGCCGGTCAGCCGGGTCAGCGCCGCCGCGAGCAGGTGGCCGCCGTAGTAGTACGAGAGCGGCCGGCCGGCAAACCACACGTCCTCGGCGGGGAGTTTGTCGGCCCGGACCAGTGACTTCAGCAGGCCGAAGTCGAGGAACTTCTCGCCGCCGCCGGGGACGACCGCGGGGTCGACCGCCCGGACCGCAACCAGCAACAGGAAGGAAAGGGTGAACACCGCCGCGGCCTCCGGATAGCCCGCCGGGACGGGGTCGGCGCCCGACCGGATATCGAGCAGGGCCGCCACCCCGACGAGCACTACGACCCCGAGCCAGACCGCGGGGCCGAGTGCGAGGTGACCGACCCAGAAGGTGACGAGCCAGAGCACCGCCAGCGCGACGGGGAGGGCGAGCCCGCTCCCGTGCCAGGGGAGCAGGCGGGCGGCGATCGGCTGGCCGGCCCGGAGCAGGACGAGATACACCGCCAGCCAGCCCACGACGAGGCCGTACTCCATCATTCGGGGGAGAGGCGGCGCCGACTAAACCTCTTGTGACTGGCCGTGTCTCCTCAGACGCCCCGGCCGGGCCGCTCTCGCAGGCGGGGCAAGACCCGGTCGCTCCACCGCTCGAGCTGCTCGAGTTGCTCGTCGACATCGCGGGTGTAGAAGTCGAGGACGACCCGCGTGGTGCCGGCGTCGGCGTAGGCCGCGAGGTCGTCGACGATACTGTCGGCCTCGCCGACGAGTGGGCGGTCGGTGTCGCGGCCGGTGTCGGCGCCGACCTGGGTCGCGCGGGTGACCGCTATCTCCGGTGTCCCCGCCCGGTCGAAGTCCTCCCACGCGGCCATGATCCGCTCGCGGGTCTCGGCGACGGCGTCGGGTCGGTCCCAGAAGATGGTCCAGCCGTCGCCGTACTCCGCGAGACGGCGAAAGGAGGCCCCCGACCGGCCGCCGACCCATATCTTCGGACGCCCCGCGGGCGGTGTCGGGTGGAAGCCGGTCCGCCGGACGGTGTGGTGGGGGCCGTCGAAGGTGAGTTCCCCTTCCTCGCGTGCACGCTCGAAGAGTTCGAGAAACTCGTCGGTCCGGGAGCCCCGCTCCTCGAAGGGGACGTCGAGGACCTCGAACTCGGTCTCCAGCCAGCCCGGGGCGACACCGAAGTCGAAGCGGCCCCCGCTCAGCTGTGTGAGGGTGAGGGCGTTGCGGGCGAGCACGGCCGGGTGGCGGTAGGGGACGATACACGTGTTCGTCCCGAGGTCGACGCTGTCGGTGACGCCCGCGAGATACGAGAGAACCCCAAAACAGTCGTAGACGTCCTGGCCGCTGTCGAAGGGGGCCTCCCCCGAGGGGGAGAACGGGTAGGTGTCCGGTATCTCCGCCGGGAGGCTGACGTGGTCACCGACCCACACCGCGTCGAACCCCTCCTCGTCCGCCGCCGTCGCCAGCCGCTCGATGTTCTCCCTGGTCGCCTGTTCCCCGAACGTCCCGAGCATGACGCCGACCTCGACCTTCATGAGGCGACTGTCGTGGGTCACCCACAAGTAGGTTGCCGGCGAGGGCCGCCTGTCGGGCTGTGGGCGCCGGGCCACCGGCGACCCCCGGGAGTCGAACGGTTTTTTATCCGCCCGGGCAGACTGCCGGTGATGAGTGCCGTCGGCCTCGTCGTCCCCGCGTACCGCCCCGACGTTGACCGACTGGTCTCGTATCTCGACAGCCTCCGGGAGACGGTCGACCCGGCCGCCCTCCGGGTCGAACTCGACGCACCCGACGACGCCGTCAGTTCGGCGACAGCGAGGGTCCCGCCGGACGTGACGGTCAGCGCTGTCCCCTACCGCCGAGGGAAGGGCGCGGCTGTCACGGACGGCTTCGAGGCGCTCGACACGGACGTGCTGGCCTTTGCCGACGCCGACGGCGCGACCCCCGCGGCGTCGGTCGGGGCGGTGGTCACGGCAGTCCGCGAGGGGACCGCGGAGCTGGCGGTCGGCTCACGACGCCACCCCGGGGCAACCGTCGAGAGCCACCAGACACCGGGCCGCCGGTATCTCGGCGACGGGTTTGCGTGGCTGGCCCGCCGGCTCCTGGCCGTCGACCTCTACGACTACCAGTGTGGCGCGAAGGCCATCACCGCAGAGGGGTGGGGCCGGGTCCGCCAGCACCTCTACGAGCCCGGGTTCGCCTGGGACGTCGAACTGGTCGCTATCGCGGGTGCGCTCGACCTGGGGGTGACGGAACTCCCGGTCCGGTGGGACGACCGGCCGGGCTCGACGGTCTCGCCGGTCCGGGACTCCCTGCGGCTGGGTCGGGCGTTGCTCACGGCCCGTCACCGCGCCAAGCGCCTGCGTGATAGCGCCGTCCACACCGCCATCGCCGCCCGGCGCGAGCGGGCGCCGGCACTGGTCGACCAGGACGCGCCGGACCGATGAGCTTCGTCGACGCGCTGCGCTCGCGGGTCCGCTTTGGCAAGTTCGTCTCCGTCGGCGTCGTCGGCGCGGTCTGTGACGCAACTGTCCTCGTCACACTCACACAGGCGGGTGTGCTGCCGGAGATTGCGACGCTCGTCGGCATCGAGACGGCGGTCCTGGTGATGTTTGCGGTCAACGAGAGCTGGACCTTCGCGGAACACGGGGCCGGTGACGGGCGCTCACTGCTGGGCCGACTGGCCCGCTCACACGGCGTCCGCGCGGCGGGGAGTCTCACACAGTTCGTCGTCTTCGTCGCCATCTTCCGGGGGGCTTCGGTGACGGTCCT
>JAQCNN010000172.1 GCA_028275005.1 Salinirussus sp. | reverse complement strand
CGTGATATCGCCGCCGGTCGTCTCGGCGCCGGTGACCCGGTGACCCGTCAGCAGTTCGACCCCGGCCGTCCCGAGTGCCTCGTGGAGCAGGCGTTCGAGGCGTCGGCCGGGGACGCTCGGAGGCCCGGTCGGAATCTCGAACACCGGGCTCTCCACGGTCGCCGCGAGTTCGGCCCGGAGCGCCTCGGTGGCCTCGAACCCGAGCACCGCCGGAACCCCTATCCGACGGTCGGTCCCGTCGTGCATCAGAATGTCCCGGGAGAGGTCGTCGTGGAGCCGCTCGAAAACCTCTCGCGCGCGCCCGCGTCCGTGCGCGGTGTCGAGTTCGAAGGCGAGGTCGGTCGTCTCCGGGACCCCCTCGAGTTCGACCGGGAGCCCGACCGCGGTCCCCCACACCTCGTAGGGGAGCGTCCTGTCGAGTCGGTCGGCCGCCAGCGCCGCGTCGACGTCGGTGAGTTCCTCGAAGCCGACGAGCGTGGTCCGCTGCTCCCGGCTGGCGACCCCCGGGGCGACCGTGACGGGGTAGCGAGACGTTGGCTTCAGGTTCCCGAGGTGGGTCGGGACCAGCGCGTTGCGGTCCGTGTCGCCGCCGGCGTATTGCTCGCCGGCTACGTCGTCGAACAGTGCCAGCCCCTCGCGGACCGCGTCGACACCGACCGTGCTGTAGGGGTGTTCGGCGGGCAGGTCGGAGACGGCCGCGAACGGGTCGGTGACCGGCTCCTCGCCGTCTGGCACGTAGCCGAGCACGTCGATGAGCCCGCTGGCCGCCTCCAGACTCGTCTCGTCGGCGGTCAGGAGCCGGACCCCCACCTCGCGGTGACGGGCCGCCGAGAGGGCGGCGATGGCGCCGGCGAGACCGCCGCCGACGACGGTTACTGTCATACCACTGTGCCTCCGGCCTCACCGTCACCGACCTCGGGGTCGGCCTCCTCGCCGTCACCGCCGTCCTCGGGGCCCTCGGGACCGCTGTCGAACGCGTCGAGGTCGGGGTTCTCGACCGGCCGGTCACGGTTCATCGTCGTCGCGTGCAGCGCGTAACTGCCCATCGCCCGGGAGAGCTGCTCGCCCCAGAGGACGTCCCGCTGGCCTGTCCACCGCTCCCCGTAGAACGCCGCAAGCGAGCGGTCGACCTGGTCGAGGTCGTGGTCGGGTCGCAACAGACCGGCGACCCGGTGTGCACACCGCGTTCCCTGGCAGTCGCCGGTACCGATACCGGTCTGCCGCCGGACCGCATCGAGGTCGGTCTGTACGCCCCCCTCGACAGCCATCGTGGCCTCGGCCTCCCCACGGGTTACCCGCTGGCAGGGACAGACAACAGGGTTCGAGCCGCTGGCGTCGAGCACGTCCGTCGTGCGCTCGCCCCAGCGGTCGTGGACCCGCTCCAGGGTCGCCGCATCGAGGTCGACGGTCGCCAGCTCCTCCGGGTCGGCCGTCTCGCCCCTCGGCAGGGGGACCTCGTCGGTCCGGCAGGGGCGGTCGATACCGAACTTCCCGCAGACGTGGTCGGCGACCCGTTCGGCCATCAGCCGGTGGGTCGTCAGCTTCCCCCCGACGACTGTGCTCATCCCCCAGAGCCCGTCACGCTCCTCGTGGTCGAGCAGAACGAAGTCACGGGTCAGGCTACTGGTGTCCTCGGTGTCGGCCGCACTGTCGGGGGGCTCGTACAGCGGCCGCACCCCCCAGTAGGCCCGCAGCGAGCGCGCCCCCTCCAGCCCGGGCACAACCGGCGACAGCTCCTCGAAGAGCAGGTCGACCTCCCACTCCTCGCGGTCGTAGTCCTCGGGGTCCTCCAGTTCGACATCGGTCGTCCCGAGGATGGAGACGTCACCGTGGGGGACGAGGATATCACCCTGCCCCCGGGGTCGACAGCGGTTGACCACGGTGTCGACGTGTCGGTCCGCGGCGATGACCATCGCCCCCTTCGAGGCCCGGACGGTCACCTCCAGGTCGGCCATCGCCGCCATCCGGCCGGCCCACGCACCGGTCGCGTTCACGACGTAGTCGGCGTCGATGTCGACGACGCCACCGGACGCCGGTTCGCCGGGGGCGCTCGGGTCGTCCTCGCGGACCCGGACGCCGCTGACCACCCCCTCCGATACCGCGATGTCGACCACCTCGGTGTGTGTGCGGACTGTCGCCCCGTAACGCTCGGCGTCCCGGGCCAGCGCGCCTGTCAGCTCGAAGGGGTCGACCCCGGCGTCCGGGACGGTGAACGCACGCTCGACGTCCGCCGAGAGCCCCGGCTCGCGCTCGCGGGCCGCCGCCCCGGTCAGTTCCTCGACCGGGATGCCGGCCTCCTCACAGGCCGCAAGCCGAGCCTCGTAGTGCCCGTCGGGGTCCTCGGGCCGCTCAACGAACAGCCCGCCGGTGTCCTCGATAAACTGTCCGGCGGTCTCCCGGAGGATGCGGTTCTCGGCGAGACAGTCGACGGCGCTCTCGGGGTCCGAGAGCGCGTAGCGGGCCCCGCTGTGTAACAGGCCGTGCATCCCGCCGGTTGCCCCGTTGGTGAGCGGGCCTTTCTCCACGAGCGTGACCTCCAGCCCTCGCATGGCCAGGTCGCGGGCAACCCCGACGCCGGTCGTCCCCCCGCCGACCACGACGGTGTGTGGCGTGTAACCCATTCGGCTTGAACGGAGTGGGCGGCGCACTTAGCCCCTTTCCCTGACGGGCGCGGTCTACTCACTGACCCCCGCGTCTGGGCTTCCGTCGGGGTCGCCGGTGCCACCCGTCAGCGCGGCCGCGACCGCACCACTCAACACGGCATCCTCACCCAGCCCGGTGAGCCGGACCGGCGGTGTCTCGACGGCCAGCATCCCCGGCAGTCGCTCCCGGACGGGCTCAAGCACCGCCGTCGGGTTGTTGCGGGCAACGGCCCCGCCGACGACCACCTCCGTAGGGTCGAAGGCGTGGACCGTCGCTGCGATACCAACCGTGTTGTAGGTCCCGAGCCGGTCGCGCACCCGCTCAGCCAGCCGGTCTGTGCTCTCGAGGACGGTCCGGGCGTCCAGGGTCGCCGGACTGAGGTCTGTGTCGACCGCCGTCTCGGCCGCAAGCTCGCGTGCGAACCCGGGGATCGCCCGTCCACCGGCGTAGGCTTCCCAGTGGCCGACACCGCCACAGCCACACGCCCGGCCGCCGGGCTCGACGACGACGTGGCCCATCTCGGCGGCGTTACCCCGGTGCCCCCGGAGCGGACGGCCGTCGACGACGGCCCCGGCGCCGACCCCCGTCGAGAGCGTCACGTACACCAGGTCCGAACCGCCCTCCGCGAAGTAGCGCTCGCCGATAGCCCCCGCCACACAGTCGTTGACGAGGACAGCCGCACAGTCACAGCGGGTTTCGAGTGGGTCGACCAGCGGGACCCACTCGGCGGCGACGTTTGGCGGACTGTCGGCCGCGCCGGCGGCCAGGTCAAGCGGCCCGATGGCGCCGACACCGACGGCCGAGAGTTCGTCACACGCGACGTTCGCGGCCGCACAGGCCTCCTCGAGTGTGTCGACAACGGCGGCTGTGATGGCCGCGCCGTCACCGTCCGGTGTCGCCGTTTGCACACGGCACAGTAAGCTCCCCTCGCCGTCGGCGACGGCTGCCCGGAGATTGGTCGCGCCGAGGTCGACCCCGCCGACCAGCCGGTCTGTCATGGCCCCTCGCCCACACCGCTCCGTGTCCCGCTCACGACACCGGTCAGGTCCTCGCGAACAG
>JAQCNN010000171.1 GCA_028275005.1 Salinirussus sp. | reverse complement strand
AAGCGCTTGTACCCCGGTTCAGTCCACCGTTCCAGGGTCGAGGACTCGCGGAGCGTGTCGATATCGGCCCCGACGACGTCCTCGAGCGCTCGACCGCTGAGGCTGGTTCCAAACAGCCGCTCGGCCTCCCGGTTGGACCGGATGACCCGGCCGTCACCGTCGACGAGGAGGACACCCTCGTTTAAATCCTCGATCACGGTACGTTCACCGAGCGTGGTCGTCCCCGGGCGGGTGGCGAACACGTCGTAGCGGATGACAGCGACCGGCAGTGTAGCGGCCGCCCCGAGGATGTGGAGACTGGCCAGTAGCTCCCTCGTCAGGAAGCCGGACAGGCTCACCACCTGGATGGCGATGACCAGGACCGCGACCGGAGCGACGACGGTAACACCACTTGCGAGCGGGACGCTACTGTGGCGGTACGCCGCGGTGAGGACCAGCCCACTCGAGACAAAGGTGATTGCAACGGCGCCGAGCAACAGCGTCGAGGCGGCCAGGAGTACCGACGAGTACGACTCCTGTGAGGGGCGAAGCAGCCCGGCCGCGATGGCGACATACACCACGAGAAGCACGACGACAAGTATCCCAACTGCGAGGATACGCCGGCGCGTCAGAAGCGTCCCACGGCCAGCGTACCGGAAGGCGAACACGTTCCAGGGGACGAACACCACCAGAAACGTCACGAGGGGCACGACGCTGAGCACACCTGCCCGGAGCGGCCCCGCGGCAACCGGCAGCCCTATCGCGGCAACAGCGACCGCCGCCGCCACCGCGGCGAACGGCCGGAGGAGGTCCTCGTGGGCGCGCTCGGACCCGGTCACAATCGCCCGGAGTGACCAGACCGCGGTCCCCCCGGCGATAACGCCGGCCAGACCCGCCACCACGACCGTCCCGGACACCGTCGGCTCCGACGCCAGAACGACCGTCGAACCGGTCAGGCTCGTCCACATCTGTCCGGTTACTCCTCGAACTGCCGGACCAGTTCGTTCGTCGCCTCGCTCGGCGTCGACCGGCCCGAAGCCACTGCCCCGACCGCGGCGTCGAACGCGGCGGTAATATCCGAGTAGACCGGGAACGGTGGCGGTGCCCGCCCGTGCTCGAGAAACCGGCGGAACTGTTCCTGGTAGGGAAATGCGTCCGGGCTGTACAGGTCGGCGTCGTCGAACACCGACCGACGGGTCGGCAGTTGGCCGGCCGCCTCGCAGTACCGCCCCATCGACGCCGGCTCGACGAATTTCGCGACGAACCGCTTGACGGCAGCCGCGGCACCGGAGTCACCCTCGCGCAGCGAGCCCTCCGCGAACCCGCCGACAGCGGTCGCGTGCTGGTCGGACTTCCGCATCGGGATCTCCGCCACATTCCAGCGCCGCCACCGGTCGCCGCTGATTCGATTCTTGAGGTCCTTCTCTATCTGCCAGCTCCCCCCGACGAACATCGCCACCTCACCCTCCCGGGCGTGCCGGGCGAGGGTCTCGTACTCGGTGATGTCGACGGTCGCTTCCGGGCTCGCACCCGTCTCGACCAGCCGTCGCAGAAACGACAGTGTCCGTTCCATTGCCCGGCGGTTTCCGGGCTCGGACAGCACCACCTCGCCGTCGTCGTCGAGCAGTCGCCCGCCCTGTCCCCAGAAGAACGGGATGGTGGTCGCCGTTCCGCGGCGGAACTGGAACCCGTCAATTCCCTCGTTTTCGGCGATATCGCTCGCCACAGTCACCAGCTCGTCCCAGGTCCGCGGCGGGTCACCGTCGGCGTACGCGTCGACCAGGTCCTGCCGGTAGTACAGACACCGACAGTCGGTGTACTTCCAGGCCGCGAGCAACGACCCGTCGTGGACCGCGGTCTCGCGGACGAACGGAAAGAAGTCCTCCACATCGGAGACGTACCTCTCAAGGGGCCGAAGCTGGTCGTAGAGTTCGGGAATCCAGGGATTGTTTATCGTCGACCCGCCCGGAGGCTGTGTCGAGAGGCGTCGTTTCCACCCGTCGGAGTCGGGATACGATAGCTCGACCCGGTAGTCCGGGTTGTCGCGTGCCCACTCCTCGTGTTGTGCCCGGAGGGCTGGGGCGGCGGCGGGCTGTGCGCTTCGGTACTTCAGTGTCTCGTAGAACGGCCCCGTGAGCGGGGACAGTTCGGGCTGGTTGTTGCCGGACTGTGCCGGCATATAGAACCTGCTCGTCCAGTAGGAGAGTTCGGTCGACCCCTTTCCGACCCTGTTGTAGGTCACCAGCGGGTCGGACTCGTCGAACGTTCCAACCGCTACCGGCAGTCCCGCGCCCCCCACACACCCCGAGAGAAGACCGGCAACGGCCCCCGCCCCAGCCACGAGCGCCTCCCGCCTGGACGGGGTCGTGCCGGTCCTCGGAAACTCCTCCATCGTTTACACTATACAACTCTTGAACTCATTATGTGTATCGGTGCCGGGAGTTCGTGCCGGCGGGGCTGACAGCGATGCCCTCGGACTCCGGTCGGAACCGACGGGTACAGCACCCGTGACGGCATGGGTCGGGTATGGCCGAACGCTCGGGGCAGTTTCGCGTCTACCGCGTCACGGAGTCGGTACCACACATCAACCTCCAGGCCGTCGATTCGGCAACGCTGTACACGGTCTACCAGACCGGCTACGGCGACCTGCAGGCACGGGTCGACGAGCTGGTGACAGGAGACCTGGTGACGGCGACACTGGCGGGTGACCCCGCTGCCGAGGAGGAACCGTGGCGGATACAGCGGCTGGAGCGCGCCGGCGGGGTCGAGATGGGGTTTGCGGTCGACATCCAGCCCCCTGACGTCGCACGAGAGACGTGGACAGCGGACGCGACGGTGCCGCTATCGACCGTTCTCTCCGAGGACGACACCGCTGTCGGTGCCTGCGTCGTCCAACCCCGGGGCCCGTTGCCCGATGGGGCGTTCGTCCCGAGCGTTCTGACTGGGTTACTGCCCTTAGAGGAGCAACTCGACTCGGTGTCGGGTGTCGAGGAGCCGGCGGCCGAGGCGCTCTTTCTCGACCCCGACCCCACCGACGCCAGGTCGTTCTCGACGCCCTACGGCGTTGCCCTCCTGTTCACCGAGCGCGGTCGCTCGCTCGCCGACCGGTTCCGGGGGCAGTACGACTGTCCGCGGGGAACGGAGGCGAGACCCGACTTTGACCCCTACGGGCTGTAAGCGCCCCGACCGGGCCGACAGGTCCGACGACCGCACTGTCGACACCACACTCCGCGGCGTCGGAGCTATCAGCGAGGCGAGATAAATCACGCCCAATGGCGCACCCTCACTCGCCCTCGGGGAAGCTGTCGTCGCCACGAGGAAGTGTGACCCGGACTGCCGCGCCACCGAGGTCGCTCTCGCCGATCTCGAACTCGCCGCCGACGGCCTGAACCGCCCAGTTCGCGCTCCAGAGGCCGAACTGCGTGCTGTGAGAGTACTGGTCCTCCCCGCCGGTCTCGATGACCGCCCGCTC
>JAQCNN010000150.1 GCA_028275005.1 Salinirussus sp. | reverse complement strand
CCATCAGCGAACTCAGCATGGCGTCGACGGTTCGGGCCTGGCCCTCCGTAGGGGCCTGGCCGGTCCAGAGCAGGTAGACCGACCCGCCAAAGCTCAACTCGCCCATGACCTCGTCGGCGAGGTCCCGGTCACGGACCGTGACCGATGTGGTGTCGTACGTCGACAGCTCCGTCGTGAGTCGCTCCGTCATGTCCGGCCGGTCGGGGGCGTGGAGTGTAAATCCCGGTGCCGGTCGACAGTTCGTGGCTGTCGGGCCACAGATATCGCACCGACAGGGTGCCAGTTATACGACGCCCCGGAGGTGTTGTCGGCGCTCGAACGGGGGGAGCGGGTGAGCGACACTACAGTTCCAGCGGCGTCTCGAGCGAAGGGTCGGCGGCAAGGATCGGAGAGAGGGTCGACTGTGCCTGGGCTAACCGGTCGGTCGGTTCGACGAGTTGGCGCACCGGGTCGTAGTTCACGAACCCTTCTGCGTCCAACTTCCGGAGGTGAACGTGGTACAGCGAGAGGCGAATCTCTCGCAGGACGTCCTCGGGCGCCTCGGCAGGTGGCGTCCGGTGGTTGTGCGTGACGACGGCCTCGGTAAGCTCGTTGAGCGTCAGTGACCGCCGTTCCTCTGTGAGCACCCCGAGGACAATCCGGCGGTGCTGGTCTTGACACGCCTCAAGTACGGAGTCGAAGGCAGTAGCGTTCTCACTCATCGGGCTACTGTAGGTGACTGACGGTCATCACGCTGACTTATTCATACACAACTGTACTTTAGGTGTCCGGCCGAGGTCAGACTGTCAGGGCGGGGATCGTGCTCCCGAGGACGTGTCTGAGCCCTCCTCGGAGGCGGGAGCCAAAGGCCTGCTGTGAGATGTCGAGTTGCTCGCCGAGCGTCTCCAGCGTGACCTCGCGGGGGGTCTCGAAGTACCCCCGCTCGTGGGCGAGCATCAGCGCCTCCTGCTGGGTGTCGGTGAGGGCCGCTTCGGTCTCCGTCTCGACCGGTGTCAGTGCGTGTAACTTCGTCAGTGTGACCGGGATATCGACCGCCTGACACCGCTGTTGAAACTCGGCGATATCGGTTCGGTCGTCCCCGCGGACCTCGAACGTCCACTGTTGGTCCGTCCCGGTGGCCTTCACCAGTGGGACCGCCGTCTCCGCCAGAATTGTGAGCACGTCGTCGTGCTCCAGTGTCCACTCGACGCGTAACAGGTACTCGTCCTCGACGGAGTCGACGAGCCGGATCGTTTCGACCCCTGGGCTCTCGTTGAACGCGCTCTCGATACTGTCGACCTTGCTTCCCCGCACCCAGAAGTAGGGGATCACCACCTCCGTTGCGGGGATCAGCCGGTCCAGTTCGACCGTCACGTTTGGCATGTGGTGGAACACACTCCCCAGGGGAAACTCGTCTGCCGGAACGGTAAACGTCGCCTCGGTAGCCATTGCTGGTACTACGGGCTTCCAATATAAAGGCCTGCTACTGGTTGTATCATGTCGATGCCGCCGCCGAACCTGTCCCCGCCCGAGGAGACACCGGCGGCCGGCGTATCTTGGCCAGGACGGTGAGACGACTGATACTGCTGGCTGTAACTGTTTGAAGCTATCCGCGACCCCGGGGTCGCGAAATTCTTTACAGACTCACAGCCGGCAGTATGAGAGGGTGTCGGAGGCCGGTCCCGGCCGAGGGGGTCACCAGGGTCGACGGGCGGAGCCACCGCCGCCCGGCGGCCGGGCCGACGGCCGGCAGGGTCGAAAGGCCCCACGCTTAAGCCCGCAGCCGAACACCGATGAACGATGACAGAGGACACCCAGCGGCGACTCGTCGAGGGCTGGCAGGGACGCTACTACGAGGACTTCGAAGTCGGGGACATCTACAAACACCCCTACGGCCGGACGGTAACGGAGACGGACAACGTCTGGGTGACGAACATCACGATGAACGTCAATCCGATGCACTTCAACGAGGCCTACGCCGCCGAGACGGAGTTCGGCGAGCGCCTCGTCGACGGCACCTACGTCTTCGCGCTCGCGGTGGGGATGAGCGTCATCGACGTCTCCGCGAACGCCACCGCAAACCTCGGCTACGACACGGTACGCCACCACGCCCCGGTCTTCCACGGCGACACGATCTTCGCCGAGAGCGAGGTGGTCGACAAACGCGAGTCCGATTCCCGTGACCACGTCGGCATCGTCACCACCAAACTCCGGGCGTACAACCAGGACGACGAACTCGTCCTCTCGCTGGAGCGGACGCCGATGGTCCTGAAACGCGAGCACGCCCAGCCCTCGGCGGCCGCCCCGACGGGCTGGCCCGAGGGTATCGGCACCCAGCCCGAGGACCTGGCGGGCGAGAACAGCGCCGACAGGGATGCCGACGGTGGGGCGTGAGATGGCCCCGGACGACCGGCTCCACGGTGACCTCCCGCTGACCGACGCGGCAGGCGCCGCCGAGGAGGTCGCGGCCGACGCGACCGTGCTCACCAGCGGCTTTGGCAGCGTCGGCGACCCAAAGGCCGTCCCCGAGGCGCTCGCGGGGTCGGGGCGAGACCTCGCACTGACCGTGGTCAGCGGTGGCAGCGTCGGCCCGGCGATCGACAGCGCACTCGTCGAGGCCGACGCCGTCGAGCGCCGGTACCCCTTCCAGGCCCGCCCGGAGATCAACGACGCGGTCAACAGCGGCGCCGTCGCGTTCAACGACCGCCACATCTCCTCGCTGGGCGACGAGGTGGCCTTCGGCGGACTCGTCGACCCCGACATCGCGGTCGTCGAGGCCGTCGCCGTCGGCGAGGACTGGCTGATCCCCTCGACCTCTGTCGGGCACACGCCCGCCTTTGTCGGTGCGGTCGACAGACTGGTCGTGGAGATCAACCGCGCACAGCCCCGCGAACTCACGGCCGTTCACGACATCTACCGGCTCGCCGACCCGCCCGACCGCGAGGGGGTTCCCCTGTCGGCGCCGGGTGAACGGGTCGGCGACCCGCGGGTTCACTTCGACCCCGAGGCGCTGGTCGCGGTCGTCGAGACCGACCGCCGCGACGAGCCCTACAGCTTTCGTGCCCCGACCGAGGTCGACGAGGCTATCGCCGGGAATCTCCGGGGGTTCATCGAGCGGGAGGTCGAGCGCTCGCCGATCTTCGAGGAGTCGCTGCGGATGCAGTTCGGCGTCGGCAGCCTCGGGAACGCCCTGATGGGGGCGCTGGCCGATGCCGACGTCGGTGACCGGGACCTAGTGTACTTCGGCGAGGTGATCCAGGACGGGCTGTTGGACCTACTCGACGATGGCGACCTGCGCGTGGCGAGTGCCACCTCACTCGCCCTCTCTGCGGAGGGCCAACAGCGGCTGTTCGCCGACCCCGAGCGCTACGCAGAGGACGTCGTCCTCCGCCCCGCGGAGCTCTCCAACCGGCCCGAACTCATCGACCGTTTTGGCGTCGTGGCGGTCAACAGCGCCGTCGAGGTCGACCTCTACGGGCAGGTCAACTCCACCCACGTCGGCGGCTCGCGGATGATAAGCGGCGTCGGCGGCAGCGGTGACTTCGTCCGCAACTCCCCGCTGTCGGTTATTGCGCTCCCTTCGACCGCCGGAGGCGGCGACGTCTCGAAAATTCGGCCGATGGTGACCCACGTCGACCACACCGAACACGACGTAGACATTATCGTCACCGAACACGGCGTCGCGAACCTCCGTGGGACCGCCCCTCGCGAGCGGGCTCGACTGCTCGTCGAGTGTGCCGCCCCCGACTTCCGGGCGGACTTAGAGGCGTATCTCGACCGGGCCGGCGAGGAGGGCCACACGCCACACGACCTCGACAGCGCCTTCGACTGGACCTAACTCAGGCTCGCAAACTCGTCGAGGTAGTCGCCGTAGACCGACAGCGCGGCCTCGATGGGGTCGCTGTCGGTCATCTCCACCCCAGCGGTCTCCAGCAGCTCCAGGGGGTACTCCCGGGAGCCACTCGAGAGGAAGTCACGGTAGCGCTGGGCGGCCGGTTCGCCCTCCTCGCGGATGTTCTCCACGAGCGCGACCGCGGCGGAGATGCCGGTCGCGTACTGGAAGACGTAAAAGGAGCGGTAGAAGTGGGGGATCCGCATCCACTCGCGGGCGACCCGGTCGTCGACCGCCGCGGGCTCGTAGTAGTCACTCTTCAGCCCGTGGTACAGGTCGTCGAGCCGGTCGGCAGTCAGGGGCTCACCCTCGGCGGAGAGCTCGTGGGCACGGGCCTCGAACTCCGCGAACATGGTCTGGCGGTACAGCGTCGACCGGAACCGCTCGAGGTACTCGTTGAGGATGTGTCGGCGGAACCGCTCGTCCTCGACGGTGTCGAGTAGGTGATGCGTGAGCAGCGTCTCGTTGACCGTGCTGGCGATCTCGGCGACGAAGATGGTGTAGTCGGCGTAGACGTAGGGTTGCTCGTCGCTTGCCAGCTCGGAGTGCATCGAGTGACCGAGTTCGTGGGCGAGGGTAAACAGCGAGGGCACGTCCTC
>JAQCNN010000141.1 GCA_028275005.1 Salinirussus sp. | reverse complement strand
GAGGGTGACGGTGAACTCCGGGTCAGGGGACTGCGCGACCAGCCCGACGGGTGGCAGCCGTTCGTGGTGGGCGCGGCCGACCGACTGTCACGCCATCGCGCCGGCGGCCTCCCGCCCGCGAGCCGGTCGCCGGGGTCGCTGTCGTCGTTATCCCCCGACTGCCAGACACCTCGGTGTTCAGGCCCGACGCAGTGGGTTGGTGTTCCATGCACAACTGCTATCCACGCGAGCCCTCGACTATCCCCTGTAAGCCATGTTCGATCGGGCGAAACGGGTGTTCAGGCGGTTGACACCGTCGCCGAGCGACGGGGAGTCAACCAGCACAGCAGGGGAGGGGAGTGAGGGTGACGCCGACCGAGGGGTCGCGCGTGTGGCGTCGACAGAACCGGGGACGACGGACACTGACGCACCACCGTCCCTGTACAGCTGCCCCGAGTGTCAGCAGGTCTACGTCGCCGCGGAGCAACGAACCTGTGGCACGTGTCAGACCTCCGTCGAGCGAATAGACAGTGAAACCACGAACTGGGGGCCACCAATGTCAGGTATGCGATAAGATAACCCGGCGGACAGTGTGTGAGCGCGCCGGCCGGTCCACGCGGCGCGCGGCTGGGCTCCCTCGACAGAGGGGTACTGACACCTCCTCAACGACGCTCCGGGGGCGAAACTTTATCAACCAAGTCATCAGTCCATATACCATGGGGTCGTACAGCTACCCGGTGTGAGCGTGAACGTTGACGACATGTTTGCGGCGCTGTCTGACCCGTACCGACGGCAGTTACTTCTCTCGCTGCTGGAACACAACCCACAGGACGACGACGACCGGGACCCGCTGAACGTTGTCTCGGATGACGTTGAGCCCGATGTCCTCGAAACTGAACTCGTCCACAACCACCTGCCAAAACTCGAAGGGAAGGGGTTCATCAGGTGGGACCAGGAGACAAACGAGATAAGCAAAGGCCCCAACTGGGGCGATATCGCGCCACTACTGGTTGTCATCGACGACCATCAGGACGAACTCCCCGACGACTGGCTCTGATAGAGACCCCACCATCGGCGCGGACAGGCTGTCCTTCGGTGGCTGCTTCAGGTACCGGTCTCGAACAGCGACTGCGACCATGTGCTTCCATGACAGCTCTCCTTTTCGCCGTCGACTGTTCGAGACATCGGCGACGTCAACGATGTCTTCGAGACGCCCGACGTGTTCCATCGCACGAGTGCCGAGTGTGAGGAGCGATCGACCCAACCTCTCTGTTCGGCACACAACTCCGCGCAAAGCTCGAATCGGTTTCAGCGGTCGTATGGAGGGCGTGAGTGCGGCGCAACCAGTCACAGCTTCACGAACGCCGGCCTTTACACTGCTGGCTGTAACTGTCTGAAGATATCCGTGACCCCGGGGTCGCGAAATTCGTTACAGACGCACAGCCGGCAGTGTTAGGAGTCGCTGAGGACATCATCGTCCGATATCAGGTCAGAACTGCCGCGAAAATGACGAGATCGACGAAAAGGTGAATCATCCAAGCGGCGACGATACTGCGTGTTTCTATCATGAGTTTTGCGAGTACCCAGTCAAGAATACCTGTCAGGAGCACGCCCACCGGACCGCCCGGGGTGACCGTGTAGTGGGACAAGCCAGAGAACACCGCTGGTATCAACAGCGCCTCTGACTTGCCGAATGCGTCTGTTAGCTCGCTGAGCGGGAGTGCCGCGAACAGGGTTCGCTCCACGAACGAGTTCATCGCCGGCGTGCACGATGTCGTCGACGACGGGTTCGGCGGCGTTGAAGTCGTCCGAACGTCGCCGGTCGTGGCCTCTTGACCGACAGGTCCCCGGTTTATCCTGCCTGGTCGCGCTCGCTCTCTTTACTCTCGAACGCTCGCGCGGTCTCTCGCCCTCGCTCGCTTTTTTGATCGTCGCTCGGTGTTTGTCACTCGGCGTCGGTGGTGACCCTCGGTACCGACCTGGCGGTGGCTGTTCGCCGCTTTCGGTCGGTCTCTCTGCCCCGTCAGTCGCCGGTACAGTCGCTTTACCGACGGGTCTTGGTAGACCGCCCCCACGTCAACACCGGTGACTGCCCACACCAGCCCCCGGTCAAGTCGCGTGGACGGTCTGTGGTCCCGCCGCGCCGCAGGGCGGGATTTTTGTAAGCACCCCGTCAGTAGTTATATATGCTACAGATACTCGCTAAACTACCGAATGACAGCCGCTATCTCCTCGTGAGCGAGGACGCCCCCACGGACGGCACCCTTGCCCCGGAGGCACCGGCCCGCGTACTGGACCCGGAGCGGGGCGTCCTCCACGTGCCGGTGACGGTGGACTCGGTGATGGTCCGGAACCCGTACTATGAGCCGTATGACGCCGCCGAGGGTGAGCTAAATTCACTACTCGAAGACGTGGAGACGAACGGGCCACCAGTCACCGAAATCGGTGAGCCACGCCAGCAGAACGGAGCCGCCGGCCACTCCGAGTAGCCCGTCGAGTTACGAGGATAGGGCCTCGCCTGTATCCTCGCCGTCGGTGGGTTCCAGGCCGGTGCCGTCCATCTCCGCATCACCGACGAGAGCCGCGTCAGCCGTGATACCTCGGCCTCACCCACCCCGGACCCAGGGCCGTGATTTCGGGCGGGCGACTAGCAGCGGACGTTCACTGAACGACGCGCCAACGCCCGTCGCTCCCCGTCGCCAGCCGGGGACACACCCGGCCCACGAACCCGAACGCGCCGGGCGAGGGGCGGGTCACGGCTGACCTCGGCGCCGGCTGGAACTGGACAGCTATCCA
Source organism: Salinirussus sp. (assembly GCA_028275005.1). Taxonomy (GTDB): domain Archaea; phylum Halobacteriota; class Halobacteria; order Halobacteriales; family Haloarculaceae; genus Salinirussus. Next base: position 10,610 of record JAQCNN010000141.1, on the reverse strand, counting down.
AGTGACCGGCGCGGCCACCGGCAATCGGGGCCGACGGCTAAACGGCGACTCACCGACCCCCGCTTTCCCACGCCGACTACTTGAACGACGACCGGCACTGTCGCATTTAAGAACGCAGAACGCAGACAGTCTAAATGGATGACAGACAGTGGATGCACCATCTACTCGCCGAGCGCTCGTCGGGGTCGATAGGAGTGGCCCAGCGCGTGCGCCTGTACGTTGCGGTGATCCTGCTGGTCGGTGCGGTTCCTGCTACCGGGCTGGTCGCGGTCTCGACGCTCTCGACGCAGGAGACTCCACAGACGGGGACGGTCGGCCAGAACGCCTCTGACAGGCTCGTGTCGATGGACGGGTTCAACGCGACGGTGAAGCAGACCTACGCCGCCCCCACCCCGAAACGAAACTACACGGGCACGCTCAGCGCCCGCCCAGGGACGGGGATGTTCCGAACAGTCGGCAGCCGTGCCACACTCACCGTCTCGAACGGCTCGGCTCTGTGGAGGTACGACCGCCGGAACAACACTGCGACGGTTTTCCCGATGGACGCCACAGACCCACGGTACGTGCGCCAAGGCGAGCGTATCGAGCGGCTGTTCGCCCGGCTCAACGTGAGTCGGGCGAGTGTCGACGAGCGCAAACAGGTTTCGCTGGGAGCGCCGGTGACCCGGGCCCCTGTCGACAGCCCGCGACAGCAGCCACGACAACAGCCGACGACCACCCGGGCGAACAGCTCAACGGGCAACGTTACGCTGGTGTACAACGGGACAGCGACGGTGGACGGTCGTGAAACCTATTTACTCGAGGTCGGGACTGCGCCGGGCCAGGGCGCCACAGGGAAGTTCTCCAACTTCACCCGGCGGATGTACATCGACACGGAGTGGTTCCTCCCGCTCCGGACGGAGTTGTCTTACGGCGACCGGTTCCGGACGACACGAGTGCTCAGCAACGTCACCGTCAACCCCGGGCTCGACGACTCGCTGTTCACGTTCACGCCGCCGGAGAACGCCACAGTCAATTCGGTGTTATCTACCACCGACAGGGTCGTGTACCGGGACCGGCCAGCGCTCGCGGCCAACACCACAGTCCCCGTGCCAGAGCCGGACCTGCCAGACTCGTTTAGCTTCGATAGCGCGCGTCTGACTGCCGGTGAGACCCGCTTACTCCGCCTGGACTACGTCAACGACACGGCAGCGCTCTCCGTCAGTGTCGCACCGGTCAAGAACCGCTCCAACCTGAGGCCGGTGAACGACACCGACCGGGGTGCCGACTCGACCCTCACGATTAACGGGCAGAACGCGACGTACAGCCGGTCTACGACGAGCAGGATCGTTCAGTGGTCCTGTCCGGAGTACCGGTACACCGTGGTCGGACAAGGGGTTCCCCGTGAGTTGACGATCCAGGTTGCGGAGTCGGTCGAGTGTGGCGGTTAATACTGTCGGACGTAACTTTGTAAATAGATTCGCCACCCCGGGGTGGCGAAATTCTTGAATGGCTTACGTCCGGCAGTATAAGCCACATCCCGACCGCCACCGTCGAATTCCCGGTCGGTCTCGCCGCCGGCCAGTCCACCGATGTACCAGACAACGACCATACGGCGACCACGGCACCCACCGTGTCACACGACCTTGACGCCGCCGAACTCGTTGACGACCGCGGTCTCGGTCGGCGGCGGCCCCGGCAGTGCGTTTCACCGCGGCGCGGACGCCACGCTCGGAGAGGTGATTGTTCTCCAACGAGCCCACTATTGAAGAGGAAAGTTAGAGCCGGTGGAGGGATTTGAACCCTCGGCCTATTCCTTACGAAGGAATCGCTCTAGCCAGTCTGAGCTACACCGGCACGCACTCTCTGCTTGGGTCGATACACGCAATAAGAATTGCGAATCACGTCACCGCGACAGCCGGACGTCGAGCACGACGTTCAGCTCGTGAGGGGCGTACGACCGGACCGTGTGACGGGTCTCGACGGTCACGTCGTAAGTTGGTTCGGCGGCTGCACGGACCGCCGTCTCGCCGGGGCCGTACGGGTCGTCCTCGTGCTGGATATCGTAGTAATGGACCACGGCCTCCTCGCTCGCAACCGTGACTGCGGCCTCCAGAAACTCGTCGGCGCTGTGTGGGAGGTTCATCACCAGCCGGTCCGCCCAGCCGGCGTACTCGGCTGCCACCTCGCTCGCATCCCCGTGGATGGCGGTCACCCGGTCGGCGACACCGTTCCGGCGGGCGTTCTCCCGGAGGTACCCGATGGCCGTCTCGTTGATGTCCACACCCACCGCTGTCGCGCCCCGGGCGGCGACGGGGACCACGAAGGGGCCGACGCCGGCGAACATGTCGAAGGCGTGCTCGTCGGGGCTCACCTGCTCGGCCACACGGTGGCGTTCGGTGGCCAGCCGCGGGGAGAAGTACACCGTCGCGAGGTCGACTGCGAACTCGTGGCCGTACTCCCGGTGGACGGTCTCGGTCCCTTCGCCCGCGAGCACCGCCCAGTCCCGGACCCGCTTCTCGCCGCGGACCTTCGAGGCGCGGTTGAGGACAGTCTCGACGGGCAGGGCCGACTCCACAATGGCATCGGCCAGCGCCCGCGCCCGGTCGGGGTCGTCCTCGTCGACGATGGCGATATCGCCCAGCCGCTCGTAGGAGGGCGTAAAGTCGAGCAGGTCCGCCGGCATGGTCTCGGTCTCGCGGCGTGGCACGTCGCGGTCGACTACCGCGAACCTCCCGGGGACCGCAGCGGGGTCGGTGACAGGGATGTAGAGCGTGTCGTCCTCGGCGCTGATCTCGTGGCCCTCGTCCACGAGGTCACGCTCGGCGAGGGCCTGGCGGGCTGTCTCGCCGTCCTCGCGGGTGACGCACACGCAGTAGACCATAGTTCGTCCTGGCGACCGCGGGGAGTAAGGGTAGCGATGCGGGAGCGCCCACATCCGGGCGCCGGGGCTGTCGACCCGTTACTCCGGGTGCACACGACTTATGAGGTTCTCGGCGGGAGTGTGGGCATGCTCACCTTCGTCGGCCTGGGGCTGTACGACGAGCGTTCGGTCACGGTCCGGGGGCGAGCGGCCATCCGTGAGGCTGACCGGGTCTTTGCCGAGTTCTACACGAGCCGGCTGACCGGGGCGACCGTCGCGGCCCTGGAAGCGACCCACAACGTCGACATCGAGGTGCGGGACCGCGCGGGCGTCGAGCGCGACCCTGCCCCGGTCCTGGACGCCGCCGCCGATGGTGATGCTGTCTTTCTGACGGGCGGGGACCCGATGGTGTCGACCACACACGCCGACCTCCGGCTGCGCGCCCACGAGCGCGGGGTCGACACCTCCGTGATCCACGGAACCACCGCGGCGGCGGCCGCGGCCTCGCTGACCGGGCTCCAGAACTACCGCTTTGGGAAGGCGACCACGCTCCCCTTCGAGTCCTCTCACGGCGGTGAGGGGGTTCCCGACAGCGTCCTCGGGACCATCGGGGACAACCGCCAGCGCGGGCTGCACACGCTGGTCTATCTGGATATCGACCGTGACAAGGGCCACAGCCGTGGGGACGGGAACGACCCCGAGGACCGCTACATGACCGGCGACCACGCCGCGGGGCTGCTCGCCGACGCGGGGCTCTCGGGGGTTGGTGTCGTCGTCGGCCAGGCCGGCAGCGAGAACCCGACGGTCCGGGCCGATGAGTTGGCGACACTCGGGGACGGGGACTTTGGCCCGCCGTTACACCTGCTCGTCGTCCCCGGTGAGCTCCATCCCTTGGAACGGGAGGCGCTGGCGGCCTTCGGGGGACTGCCGGCGGACACCGACGACGGCTGAGCCGCGAGGGGAGTGTCCCGGACTACCGGGTGACGACCTCGACCTCCCGGCCGTCACAGTCCTTCGTGAAGGCGTATCGGTCGTTGCAACTCTCGGGGTCGCGGTACTCGGCGGCGTGGCGGCCCACCAGTTCGCCCCAGGCCTCGTGGAGGTCGTCGGCCCGGACCGCGACGTGGCCCCAGGCGTCGCCCACCTCGTAGCTGCGGCCGTCGTAGTTGTAGGTCAACTCCATCGACATCGCTTCGGCGGGGGCGTCGCCGGGCTTGAGGAAGTAGAGCGCAAACTCCTCGAACTCCTCGCGGCGGAACAGTTCGTAGTCGAACTTCCGGGTGTACCAGCCGATGGCCTCGTCGGCGTCCGCGACGCGGACCATGGTGTGGTCGAGACTGTACCTGGCGCCGTGGTCGCGCTCGACGACCTCGATCTCGTGGCCGTCCGGGTCCCTCACGAAGGCGTAGGACCCGCCACAGGAGTCGGGGTCACGGTAGTCCTCGACACCGCTGTCCAACAGCTCCTCGTAGGCGTCGTAGACGTCCGTACACCGGACGGCGATGTGGCCCCACGAATCGCCCATGTCGTAGGTTCGGCCGTCGTGGTTGTAGGTGAGTTCGAGGAGGGCGCCGTCGTCGTGGGCACCCGGCGCCTGGAGAAAGACGTTGGTGAACGTGTCGGCCTCCCAGCGGCCGGTCTCCTCGTAGCCGAGATGCTCCGTGTACCAGTCGAGTGACGCCTCCAGGTCCGCGACGCGCATCATCACGTGGTCGAGCGAGTAGTCGTTCATACGGGCGCCGGTAGGCCCGGCACTCGCAAAAAGCTGTCCGCCCGGCCCCGTGTCGTTACGAGCAGTCCCGGCCGTCAGGGTCTCTCGACGGCGAGCGTCCGCCGGACAGCCGGCCAGTCGAACCACCAGACGGCGAGCCACAGGAGCGCCGCCCCGACGGGGACTGCGGTGGTGCCGGTCCGCCGGGCGAACCCGAGCACGAGTGTGGCCTGTGTCGCGCCGGCAAAGGCAAACAGCCCTGCGGTGACCCGTGGGTCCTCACGGCCGGCGAGTAGGCCGGAGAGCACGCTCGCGAGCCCGGCGACGTAGAGTCCGACACCGACCGGCCAGCCCAGCAGAAAGTCCGGAAGTCGCCGGCTGTAGACTGTCGCAAAGGAGACGACGTCGGTCAGCTGCAGGGGCCCGAAGTTCAGCAGGCCAAAGGGGAACACGAACGTCACGACGCCGCGGGCGTTCACCACTGACCAGGGAACCAGAAAGAGCAAGCCGTAGACGAGCAGCCGGCGGTGTTTGCGGTCCATACCGCTACTTCCGGGTGATGATGCGGAGCACGTCCTCGTCGGCGAGTTCGTGGCTGCGGCCGACCTGCTGTTCGTCGTGTTTCGCGCTCGGCCCGCTGACACGGGCGAAGCGAAACCGCTCCTCGAAGCTGCCCCCGAGCTTGTGGCAGGCGTCGTCGACGGTGTCGCCCGCCCGGAGCACCAGCGGCTCCTCGTAGTCGATCCCCCGGCTGGGCTTGTCCATGTAGACCCGGATCAGGCCCAGTTCCGTCCAGATGCGCTGCTTGAGGGCGTCGAGCCCCCGCTCGGCCTCGGCGCTGATGAACACCGCGTCCTCGGGGTCGACCCCCCGTTCGCGGAGCTGTCCGTGGACGGTGTCCAGGTAGTCACGCTCGATGAGGTCGACCTTGTTGACGGTGACAATCGAAGGGAGGTAGACGCGGTTGTCCATGACGCCGTCGACCAGCCGGTCGATACCAACCTGCTCGCCGATGGTCACGTCGGCGTTGATAAAGCCACGCTCCTGCAGCACGCTCTTTACCGTCTCCTTGTCCAGGTCGAGGTCGACGCTCGCCGTGACCGAGATGCCGTCCTTTGCCTTCTTCCGGACCGAGACCCGCGGGGAGTCGGTGTCCAGGCGGATCTTGTTCTTCCGGAGCTCCTCGTGGAGGCGGTCGTACTGTTGGAGTTCGAACACCGAGAGCATGAAGACGACGAGGTCGGCGGTCCGAATGACCGAGAGCACCTCCTGGCCGTCGCCGCGGCCGCTTGCGGCCCCGGAGATGAGGCCGGGAACGTCCAGTAGCTGGATGTTTGCGCCGCGATACTGCAACATCCCGGGGTTGACATCCAGCGTGGTAAACTCGTAGGCGCCGACGTCGCTGTCGGCGTTGGTCAGCGCATTCAGCAGTGTGGACTTGCCGACGCTCGGAAAGCCGACGAGTGCAACGGTGGCGTCGCCGGTCTTCTCGACGGCGTAGCCAGGGCCGCCGCCGGAGGAGGACTGCTGCTGTTCGAACTTCTCCTTTTTGTCGGCGAGTTTGGCCTTCAGCCGGCCGATATGCTGCTCGGTCGACTTGTTGTAGGGAGTCTCGGCGATCTCCTGCTCGAGCTCCTCGATCTCCTCCTCAAGGCCCATCGGTTGCCTGTCGGCCGTCGGCGGTGAAAAGCGCTTCCGTCCGTCTCCTCTCGGGGTACTTCGATACACTAATACGACGAGCGACAGGACATTCGACAATGACAGACGCGGACCGGTTCCGCGACAGTACACAGATCCGTCTCCCACAGTCGGCCATGGACGGGTTCGACTGTGCCCTCGAGGAGCGGTTCACCGTCACCGTCCGAGAGGAGGACTCGCAGGTCCGTATCATCGGCAGCCCCGTCGAGATCAAGAACGTCTCCGACTTCCTGGCCCGGAACGGTGTCACCGTCGCCTGAGGCCGCCTGCCGAACCCGCCGCGTAAAGAAATCCTTAACCGCGCCCCGACAGACGAAGGTGTATGGCTGACACCATCGAGGTACTCGTCCCCGGCGGTCAGGCTGACCCCGGCCCACCGCTGGGTCCGGAGCTTGGCCCGACACCCGTCGACGTGCAGGCGGTCGTCCAGGATATCAACGACCGGACCGAGGCGTTCGACGGCACCGAGGTGCCCGTCACCGTCGAGTACGAGGAGGACGGCTCCTTCTCTATCGGGGTCGGCGTCCCGCCGACCGCGGAGTTGATCAAGGACGAGGCCGGCTTCGACACCGGCAGCGGCGAGCCCCAGGAGAACTTTGTCGCCGACCTGAGTGTCGACCAGGTCCGACAGATCGCCGAGCAGAAACACCCCGACCTGCTCTCCTACGACCTAAAAAACGCCGCAAAGGAGGTCGTCGGCACCTGTACCTCCCTGGGCGTGACTATCGAGGGTGAAAATCCTCGGGAGTTCAAGGAGAAGGTCGACGCCGGCGAGTACGACGACCTGTTCGCCGAGGCCGCCGAGGCCTGACCCACCGAGGACCTCCCTCCCGACCCGCTTGACGCGAGTTTCTCCCGTCGGCTCCCGGGTAGGCCACTCTGTGACCCGTACGCGGCCCGTCCGGCCGACGAGCCTTCGGCGTGCCTTCGACGGGTTTAAACCGGGCGTGGGCGTGATTCTGAATGAGACAGGCGTTGGCCTGTTTCACTGACCCGTAGGAGCCACCGGCGTACTACGGAGGTGAACAATGGCAGACCAGGAAATAGAGGAGGCGGTCTCGCGCGCACTCGAGGACGCGCCGCCACGGAACTTCCGTGAGACGGTAGACCTCGCAGTCAACCTTCGCGATATCGACCTCAACGACCCATCGAACCGTGTCGACGAGAGTATTGTACTGCCGCAAGGAACCGGCCAGGAGACGTCGATCGTGGTCTTCGCCGACGGCGAGACCGCGGTCCGTGCCGAGGATGCCGCCGACGAGGTGCTCAGCCCCGACGAGCTGGCCGACCTCGGCGACGACGACGACGCGGCGAAGGACCTGGCCGGGGAGACCGACTTCTTCCTCGCGGAGGAGGGGCTGATGCAGGATATCGGGCGCTACCTGGGGACCGTCCTCGGCCCTCGCGGGAAGATGCCCGAGCCTGTCAGCCCCGACGACGATATCGTCGAACAGGTCGAGCGGCTGAAAAACTCCGTGCAGGTCCGTAGCGGCGACCGGCGGACGTTCCACACTCGCGTGGGTGCCCAGGACATGCCCGCCGAGGAGATCGCCGACAACATCGACGTCATCGTCAGGCGGCTCCACGCCGACCTCGAGAAGGGCCCGATGAACGTCGACACCGTCTACGTGAAGACGACCATGGGCCCGGCCGTGGAGGTGGCCCAATGAGCGAAGCGAGTCGCCCCGCGACTCGGGAACGCGAGCGGCCCGTGGCCGCGAGCCGGCGGATGCGGGCTCGCCGGAACGGAGTTCCGGAGGTGGCCGCATGAGCGCCGAGAGCGAACGCAAGACCGAGACTATCCCCGAGTGGAAACGCGAGGAGGTCGACGAACTCGCCGGCTACCTCAACCGCTACGAGAGTGTCGGTATCATCGACATCACCGGCATCCCGAGCCGCCAGCTCCAGGACATGCGCCGTGACCTGCACGGCACGGCCGAGATCCGGGTCTCCCGGAACACCCTGCTGGTGCGGGCACTCGAGGAAGCCGGCCTCACCGAGCTGCCGGACTACGTGAGTGGGCAGGTTGGCCTGGTCGGCACCAACGAGAACCCCTTCGGGCTCTACCAGCAGCTGGAGGCCTCGAAGACCTCGGCGCCGATCAACGCCGGCGAAGTGGCGCCCACCGACATCGTCGTCCCCGAGGGCGACACGGGGATGGACCCCGGCCCGTTCGTCGGCGAGCTACAGACCGTCGGCGCGAACGCCCGGATCGAGGACGGCTCGATAAAGGTGCTCGAGGACTCGACGGTGCTGGAGGCCGACGGTGAGGTCTCGGCGGACCTGGCGAACGTCCTCTCGGAGCTCGGCATCGAGCCAAAGGAGGTCGGATTAGACCTGCGTGGCGTGGTCGCCGAGGGCGTGCTCTTCGAGCCCGCCGACCTCGAGATCGACATCGAGGAGTACCGGGCCGACGTCCAGGCGGGGGCTGCGCGGGCGCGTAATCTCGCGCTCAACGCGGCGTTCCCGACCGCCTCCACGGTGCCGTCCCTGCTGGGGCAGGCAAGCGGCGAGGCAAAGAGCCTGGGGCTCCAGGCCGCAATCGAGGACCCCGACGTCCTGCCGGACCTCATCGGGAAGGCCGACGGCCAGGTCCGCGCACTGGCCGCACAGATCGAGGACCCCGAGGCCCTGCCGGAGGGGCTACAGGACGTTGCCGAGGCGGAACAGGCCGATGAACAGACCGAGTCGTCCGAGACCGAACCGGGCGACGAGACCGAGGGCGCCGACGACACTGACGCCGACGCCGAGGAGGCCGCGGCGGATGACGATGACGACGACGGCGGCGACGCCGGCGATGCCCTCGGAGACATGTTCGGTGACTAACAATGGAGTACGTATACGCAGCACTCATCCTGAACGAATCGGGCGAGGAGATCAACGAAGACAACCTGACGGGCGTGCTCGACACGGCCGGCGTGGACGTAGAGGAGTCCCGCGTCAAGGCGCTGGTCGCGGCGCTCGAGGACGTCGACATCGACAACGCCGTCGAGGAGGCCGCCGCAGTCCCCGCCGCAACCGGCGGTGGCGCCGCGGCCCCCGCGGCCGACGAGGCCGAGGAGGAAGCCGAGGCGGAGGAGGAGGAGGCCGAAGAGGAGGAAGTCGAAGAGGAAGAGGCAGGCGACGACGACGACGACGATGCCTCCGGCGAAGGCCTCGGCGAGCTGTTCGGTTAACACCCCCGACACTTCTTTCGACGCCGTCCGCGTCACAACAGCACCGCCACCGCGTGACCCCGGCCACAGAGAGCGGAGTTTACACCCCTCGCCGGCCACAGTCGGCCTGTGGGGTGACAGGCGGGACAGCCGTAGCCTTATGAGCGGTGAGGCGGCCAGACCGCCCGGATGGAGGCCGGTGTCACGGTCGTCACGGAGCCGGGGACAGCGGCGGCTGCCCTGCTGTTCGTGCTCGGGGGTGTGGCCCTGGGCACTGTCAGCGGGCTGGTCCCCGGACTGCACGCTAACAACTTCGCGCTCCTCCTCGCGGCCGGGGTCCCGGTCGTCCCTGGGCCGCCCCGTTTCGTCGGCGCGGCCATGCTCGCGGCCGGCGTTGTCCACACCTTCCTGGATGTCGTCCCCGCGCTCGCGCTCGGCGTCCCAGACGCCGCCATGGCCGCGACCGCCATCCCCGGCCACCGGCTGGTCATCCAGGGTCGAGGCCGCGAGGCCCTGCGGCTCTCAGCGCTCGGGAGCGGCCTCGCTATCGCGCTGGCGGTCCCGCTCGCGCTCCCGGTGACGGCTGCCATGTCGTGGCTCTATCCGGCACTCGAACCCCACCTCTCGGTCGTCCTCGCTGCCATTGCCGTCCTCCTGGTGGTCGGTGAGCGGAGCACACGGGCCCGCGTCGGTGCGGCGCTCGCGGTCGGCGCCAGCGGCCTGCTCGGGCTCGCGACACTGGATCTTGGAACCGGCGGGCTCGCGGCCGGCGGGACACTCGCGCCGCTCTTTGCCGGCCTGTTCGGCGCGCCCGTGCTGGTCGAGGCGCTGGGTGGTGACGGTGTCCCTCCACAGGCCGACGCCGCCGTCACCGTCAGCAGGCGCGTTATCGCGGGGACCGCACTCGTCGGGACGGTCTCGGGCGCTGTCGTCGGCTACGTCTCCGGGGTCTCCAGCGGCGTCGCCGCGACGGGCGCGCTTGCGGTCCTGCCCGAGCGCGGTCCGCGGGCGTATGTGGTCGTCACCAGCGGTGTCAATACGGCAAACACAGTTTTTGCGCTCTTTGCACTCGTTGCACTCCGGGACGCCCACACCGGTGTCCTGGTCGCGCTCAACAGCGCGGGTGTCCCGCTGAATCTGCCGCTCCTGCTCGGCGGCTGCGCGCTCGCCGCGGCCGTTGGCTTCCTGCTGGTCCCCTGGGCCG
>JAQCNN010000140.1 GCA_028275005.1 Salinirussus sp. | reverse complement strand
GCGAATCGTACGCGGACGCGTTTGCGTACGACGAGTCAACGGGGATTGTCCTGGAGGACGATATCGAGGCTGAGGCGGACAGCATCGGCTCGCTGTACATACGTGGCACAGCGCGCAACGAGAGCGGTGGCAGCTACGAGTACGTCCAGCTCACGTGGTCGGTCCTCGACAGCTCCGGGGCGAAGGTCGCAGATGCGCTTGCCAACACCTCCGGTCTGGAGGAGGGGCAAAGCTGGCGATACGAGGCCTTAGCGCCGTCCGCGGAGAATGCTGACTCGTACGAGCTACAGGACATCGAGGCGTACTAGTATCCGACGGAGTCGCCCTTCGCTCGCCCTCTGCGCTCGAATCGCCGAACCCGTCCGCTCATCACGTCTGTTTCTGGCAGGGTAGGCCGGGGCGGATTTGAACCACGGTCGTTCCGCGTTGCTCCACTCCCTGCTTCAAATCCGCCCGGCGCTTTGCGCACGCGTCGCTCAAACGCGAGCGACGCGAGAACAGCAGTGGGCCGGGGCGGATTTGAACCGCGAGGGCTCACTTCGCTCGCCCTCTGGGCTCAAACCACCGAGCCCATTCGCTCCTCACGTCCGTTCGTCGCAGAATGGGCCGGGGCGGATTTGAACCGCCGGCTTCCTCCGTGTGAAGGAGGTATCATAACCGGACTAGATCACCGGCCCGACTGCCTTCAACTACCGTGGGACCGGACTTAAGAATTATCTTCGGCCTCGCTTCGCCCGAGCCGCTCGCGTGCGTCCCCGATGGCCTTCTCGGCCTCGCCCTCGGCACGACCCTGGAGTTCCTTCAGGTCAGCCTTGACCTCCTCCAACCGACCCGCCTCCGGCTCTTCCTCCTCGCCAGTCAGCTCTGCGACCCGCTCTTGGAGGGGTTCGAGCTCCTCGCTGATGCCTTTCTTTGCCGTCTCGCCGGCACGCTTGAGGTAGTATCGGGTGTCCTCGAAGTGTTTGTTCATATCTGACCGTAGACGAAGGACAGATATAGCCCTTGTGGAACTCGGGGTGTCGCTCACGCTGGTTCGCCGGTCAGGACGGCAGCCGAGACGGATTCAGTACTCCGGGTTCTCCTCGCGGACGCCCTCACGTTTGTTGACGACACGCGCGAGCGTGAACAGTGCGTCCGAGAGGCGATTGAGGTAGACAATAGCGGTCTCGTTGACAGCTTCCTCGGAGGCAAACGAAACGGCGCGGCGCTCGGCGCGGCGGGCCACAGCCCGGGCGTGGTGTAGTCGCGCCCCGCGGTCCGCGCCGCTGGGGAGAATGAACGACTCGAGGGCGTCGAGTTCGTCGTCGTGGCCGTCGATCCACGCCTCGAGTTGGTCGACGTGCTCCTCGCGGACGGCAGGGTCGTCCTCGTCGGGCTCCGGGTTGGCAAAGTCGGCCTGGACGATGTGGAGGTGGTTCTGGACCTCGCGCAGCTGTGTGTCGACGTCGTCGTGACCGGTCGGCCGGACCGTCCCGACCAGTGCGTTGAGTTCGTCGACGGTGCCGTAGGCCTCGATGCGCCCGCTGGCCTTCGAGACCCGGTCCATGTTTCGCAGGTCAGTCATCCCCTCGTCACCGCGGCCGGTATAGACCTTCATGTGTCCGCTGTGGTCGCCACGGACTTAGCCCTTCAGTCCGCCATCGCCCTGGCGCCCCGTCCTCGGCCGGGGGGCTCGCCGCTCACCGACCGACCGGGGGTGGCGCGCAATGCCGGCCCCGGCCCCAGGGCCCGCTCTGCCCGAGGCCCGCAGTCACCAACAACGCCGACGGCGGGCTGGATGATACGGTTACCTGCTGTACCCGGACACGGGGTGACGCCCTCACCGTGGGTACCGCTTTGGCTGGTCGGAGTCGTCCTCCTGGCGCCAGCGCAACAGGAGGAGAAACAGCAGCGGCGAGAGTATCCCGAGCACGAGCATCGCGACCATCGTCCGGAGTGCGGTCTGGTTCGCGGAGTTTGCTGTGCCGGAGTCCTCGCCTCCGCCGCCCTCGCCACCTTCGCCGCTACCGCTCTCGTTGCCCCCGCTGGCCTCGGTACCGTCGCTACCGCCGGCACCGGGGAGGCCGCCGACGACCACGACGCCTTTCATCCCGTCGTCCCGGTTGGTGGCACAGTAGTATTTCACGACCCCCTCGGCGTCGAAGCTCTGCTCGTAGGTGACCCCCTCCTCGCCGACGAGTTCGCTCTCGAAGCCCCCGGCGTTGTCGACCACGCTGTGTTGACCGCCCTCGCCGGTCCACTCCCAGGTGACCGTCGTCCCGGGGTCGACCTGGACGGCCGCGGGGCCGAACCCGAAGGCGCCGCCGTTGGCCTGGACGCCCACCTCGACGGTCACCGACGCCTGACCGGTCGCGTCGACAACCGTCCCGTCGTAGTTGCCCACGCCGGAGAGCCAGCCGCCGAAGTCGGTCTGTGCGGCGGCCGTCCCGGCTGCCGAGGCGACGGCAACCGCCACGGTCGCCCCGCCGGTGGCCCGCAGTAACCCCCGCCGTGTGTAGCCGCTCTCTCCGTCCATATCTGTGTCTCGGACGGCGGCCACGCATAAAACCGATTATTCGTCACCGCCGAACTGACCGGGACTGTCCCCGATGCCGCCCCAGCACCCCTTCAGTGTGTAAACGTGCCCCAGGACGGGGCAGCCGGCCCTACTGTCGACGGCTCGGGCCACGCTGAGCTGTACCGTTAATACAGGCGGCCTCCCCCGCCGACCCGGGAACCTTTTTTAACTCCCGATCTAAGGTCGGGTGTGCTCTCGGTCGAACTGCACGCCCACTCCCGGGCCTCGTACGACGGTCGCGACCCCGTCGAGCGGCTGCTCGAGCGGGCCCGAACTGTCGGCCTCGACGGCCTCGCGGTCACCGACCACGACGCCATCGAGACGAGCCTGACGGCCGCCGACCTGGCCCCGGAGTACGACCTCGTCGGGATCCCGGGGATGGAGGTCACCAGCGCCGCCGGCCACGTCCTCGCGCTGGGTGTGCGCGAACTGGTCCCCGAGGGGCTCCCGTTCGCGGAGACGCTCGACCGCATTCGCGACCTCGGGGGTGTGGCCGTCGTCCCCCACCCCTTCCAGACCTCCCGTAGCGGTGTCCTCGCAAACATCTCCGAGGACGCCCTCGCGGCCGCCGACGGGATCGAGATCTACAACTCCCGGCTGTTGACCGGGCGGGCCAACCGCCAGGCCGAGCGGTTCGCCCGCCGGCGGGGCCTCCCGATGACTGCCGGCAGTGACGCCCACATCGCCGAGATGGTCGGGCAGGCGGTCACCCACGTCGACACCGACGAACGGAGCGCCGACGCCATCCTCGATGCGGTGCGCGAGGGCCGGACGACCGTCGAGGGCCGACGCACCCCTTTCTACATCAGCTTCCGACAGGCCGCCGGCGGTGTCAAGCGCCGGGCGGTCAGCCGAGTTCAACGCCTCCTGGACTGATGGACGGCGCCGACCCTACCCTCGTCCGCCGGGCGCTCTCCGACCGCGAGCCCCTGCCCGGCACGACGGGCTTTGCCGGTCGCCTCGACGACCGTCTGGTCCGGGACGTGCTCGGCCGGGAACCGCTGTACGTCGACCGGACGAGCGGGAACTGGGGGCACGACCCGACCGACTTAGCCGACCCCACACCGGTCCCTGCCGGCCACGTCCGACCGGTTCGTGCCCGCGACGGCGACGGTGTGACCGGCGAGGCCGAGCGGGTGTGGACGCTGCCGGACCCCGACCCGGTCGGCGGACGAACGGCCGTCGAGACCGTCCGCCGGGCACTCGACTCCGTGTTACGGGGTGTGGCCGCCGGCCCGACCGACGGACCGCCCGTTGCCTTCTCCGGCGGCGTCGACTCGGCGCTGCTCGCCGCCCGGCTGGAGGGCCCGCTGTACGTCGCGGGCTTTCCCGGCAGCGACGACGTGGCCGCCGCCCGCGAGGGGGCGCGCCTGCTCGGGTGTGAGCCCGACCTGTGCGTCGTCGAACTCGACCACGACCGGCTCCGGGCGGCGGTCCCCGAGGTGGTGGCGGCGACCGGTCGGACGAACCCGATGGACGTGGCGATCGCCGTTCCGCTGTTTCTGGTCGCCCGGGCGGCCGCCGCCGACGGGCACGACCGGCTGGCGCTGGGCCAGGGTGCCGACGAACTCTTTGGCGGCTACGCGAAGGTCGCCGGCGCGCCCGGTGACACCCGTGTCGAGGCCGACACTGTCCGCGGTGCGCGCCGGGAGGTGCTGGGTTCGCTGCCCAACCAGCTCCCCCGGGACGTGCTCGCGCTCCGGGCCGCGGGTGTCGAGCCTGTCACGCCGCTGTTGCACGACCGGGTCGTCCGGGCCGCCCTCACACTCGACGGGGAGGCACTCGCGGGTGACGGCGAACGCAAGCGTGCGCTCCGGCTCGCCGCCCGGACGTGGCTGCCCGACCGGCTGGCGTTCCGGCCAAAACGAGCCCTCCAGTACGGCAGCGACGTCGACACCGAACTCAGCCGGCTGGCCAGGCAGAACGGGTTCAAACCCCGGATGGACCACAACGTCCGGGGGTATATCGAGTCGCTCGTGGCGTGACCGACGGGCCGCCTCCTCGCACTGGGGCGCGCTGTTCACCCGTCCTCACACGGCGGTCGGGGCGACGCCCCCGTGACAGCGCTCGCCAGGCTCGGCAGTGTCCCGGCCGTCCGCTACGGGTCCACAGCGTCGATGGCGCGCTGGCCGACCGCTACCACGTCCTCCTCGAGTTCGTCGGCCCGGTCGCGCAGACCCGCGGAACTGAGCCACTCCCAGTCGGCGGCAGGCTGCTCGCCCGGCCCGGGGTCGATAGCCCGGCTCTCCGCGCGGCCGTAGAAGACGAAGTCGATGTGCTGGTGGCCCACCGCACCGCCGGCGGTGTTGATATCCTCGAGCAGGAAGTGCTGGGGCTTCGGGATGCTCTCGACGGTCGGCGAGTCGACCCCGTCCTGCGGGGCGACCAGGTCGACCTCGAGTCCCAGTTCCTCGCGGACCTCCCGGCGGGCGGCCTCGTGTGGCGTCTCGTCGCGGTCGATGTGACCGCCCGGCGGGAGCCACATGTCGAGTTTGTCGTGAGGGTGCAGTGCGGTCGCGCCGTCGTTGACGACGTAGACCGTCGCGACGAAGTGACGGGTTGTCTCCATGCCACCCGCTCGGCCGCCGGCAGTTTCAGCGTTGGCCTTTCGCCCTCGACCGACCGCAGTGGACCTGCCGGTGAGTGACCGGTGACACCACACTCCCGAGTCAAGCGAGCCTCCGGCAGGGGTCGCCTGCGCCCCCACCCGTGTGGGATGGTGACCCGCCGCCCGAAAGGCAGATTCTTACCTTCGACGCTCGTGGATAAGGTATGAGTTACGACCGGACCAGGGAGACCGACCCTGCGGCCGCGGACGCACTCGAGAGCGAGCGCCGGCGACAGAACAACACCCTCGCGATGATCGCAAGCGAGAACCACGCCAGCGAGGCGGTGTTGGAGGCCCAGGGCTCGGAACTCACGAACAAGTACGCCGAGGGCTACCCCGGCGAGCGCTACTACGCCGGCTGTGAACACGCCGACACCGTCGAGGAACTCGCCCGGGAGCGCGCACAGGAACTGTGGGGGGCCGACCACGTCAACGTCCAGCCACACTCGGGGACGCAGGCCAACATGGCGGTCTATCTCACCGCGCTCGAACCCGGTGACCGGATCCTCTCGATGGAACTCGAACACGGCGGTCACCTCTCCCACGGCCACCCGGCCAACTTCACGGGCAAGACCTACGAGGTCGAACAGTACGGTGTCGACCCCGAGACGGGCTACATCGACTACGAGAACCTCGCGGCGACCGCCGCTGACTTCCAGCCCGACATCATCGTCTCGGGCTTCTCCGCGTACCCGCGAGACATCGACTTCGAGCGCATCCAGTCCGTCGCCGACGACGTCGACGCCTACCACCTGGCCGATATCGCCCACACGACCGGCCTCGTCGCCGCGGGGGTTCACTCCTCGCCGGTCGGTGTCACCGACTTCGTCACCGGGTCGACACACAAGACGATCCGTTCCGGCCGCGGTGGCATCATCATGTGCGACGAGGAGTACGCCGACGACCTCGACGCGGCGGTCTTCCCGGGCGCACAGGGCGGCCCGCTCATGCACAACGTCGCCGGCAAGGCCGTCGGGTTCAAGGAGGCCCTGGAGCCGACGTTCGAGGAGTACGCCCAGCAGGTCGTCGACAACGCCCGCGCGCTCGGCGAGCGCCTCCAGGAACACGGCCTCTCGCTCGTGTCGGGGGGCACCGACACCCATCTCGTGCTGGTCGACCTGCGCGAGTCCCACCCCGAGACGACCGGGAAGAACGCCGAGGAGGCCCTGGAGGAGGTCGGTATCGTCCTCAACGCAAACACCGTGCCCGGCGAGACCCGCTCGGCGTTCAATCCCTCGGGGATCCGCGCCGGCACGCCGGCGCTCACGACCCGTGGCTTCGGCGAGGAGGCCTGTCGCGAGGTCGCCGACCTCATCTTCCGTGTCGTCGACAGCTACGACGACGACCAGGTGAAAGCCGAGGTCAGCGAGCGCGTCGACCAGCTCACCGACGAGTACACGCTGTACGACTGACCGGCCCCGACCGCTTTTGTCACTGGCGACCCGTTCCCGCGTATGCCGACGTGGAGCCGCCGTGCCGTGTTCGCCGCGGGTCTGGCTGGCCTGACAGCCGGCTGTACCGCGGGTGAACCCGCCGAACAGACCACCCGTCAGCAGTCCGAGGACACCCGCCCGAGCACGGGGACCGAGACAGACGACAGCACCGACCGTGCGGACGACGCCGCCCTCGACCGCCGGGAGGCAAACGTCGTCGGCGTCGATGTCACGAACGACGACACCGGCTACAGCTTCGACGTCACGCTGCACCACGACGACGAGGGCGAGGACGGCTACGCCGACTGGTGGCAGGTCGAACGCCTCGACGGCACCCGGCTCGGGCGGCGGGACCTCCGTCACCCCCACGCACAGCAGCCGTTCACCCGGTCGGACAGCTACGACCTGCCTGCCGACGTCGCCTGTGTCACTGTTCGGGGCCACGACCAGACCCACGGCTACGGCGGCCGTGCGATGCTCGTCGACCTGTCCTCCGGCGCCACCCGCTCGGTCGCCCAGGGCCGTGACCCGGGGAGTCTCGCCGCGACAGCGTGTCCCCCCTGATACCGGGGTCGAACAGCCCCGGTGGCTGTTACCCGTAACTCCCCCGACGGCCGGGATTCCGGGACGTTCAAGAGCGGTCGCCCCCCTCTCTCTGCAATGACAGAGCTACTCGACGGGGAGGCGCTGGCCGCACGATTCAGGGAGGAGTTGGTCGCGGCCACCGAGCGCCTGGCCGACGCCGGGTCACAGCCGACGCTGGCGACGGTGCTGATGAGTGATGACCCCGCAAGTGAGACCTACGTCTCGATGAAACAGGACGACTGCGCCGAGGTGGGGATCGAGGCCCGTGACGTCGAACTCGACCCGACGGCCCCCGCGACGGAACTGCACGACACTGTCGACGAGTTGAACGCTGACCCCGAGGTGAACGGGATCCTCGTGCAGATGCCCGTCCCGGACCACGTCGACAAACGCCGCGTCCTCCGGCAGGTCAACCCCGCGAAGGACGTCGACGGCTTTCACCCGGAGAACGTCGGCCGGCTGGTCGCGGGTGACGCCCGGTTCAAGCCCTGTACGCCCCACGGGATCCAGAAGCTCCTCGCCGACGCCGGGGTCGACACGGAGGGGAAGGACGCCGTCGTCGTCGGCCGCTCGGACATCGTCGGCAAGCCGATGGTCAACCTCCTCATGCAGAAGGCGGCGGGCGGTAACGCCACGGTGACCGTCTGTCACTCCCGGACCGACGACCTGGCCGCAAAGACCCGCGGGGCCGATATCGTCGTCGCGGCCGCGGGCGTCCCGGGGATGGTCGACGGCGACATGCTCAGTGAGGGTGTCGTGGTGGTCGACGTCGGTATCAACCGCGTCGACGCCGACACCGAGAAGGGGTACGAACTCGTCGGCGACGTCGACTTCGAGAGCGCCAGCGAGAAGGCACGCGCAATCACGCCCGTCCCGGGCGGTGTGGGGCCGATGACCCGTGCGATGTTGCTGTACAACACGGTAAAGGCGACCGGCCAGGACGCGGGCGTCGATATCGACCTGCCCTGAGTCCGGCCCGTACCCACCCGGTGTCTCTCCTCCTTAGAGCCGCTCCTGGGCCCGTGCGAGGGCCGCCTCGTCGTCGGCCCCGAGATACGCGTACAGCTCACGCAGCGCGCGGACGACCCGCTCCGCACGCTCGGGGTCGACGTCCCCGTCGAGTGCCTCGATACGTTTGCGTTCGGCGCGCACCCCCGAGAGCACCCGGCTGACCGCCCGGCCGGGGTCGTCGTGGACCCGCCGGATGTCGCTCGCGTACGCGTCGGCGGCAGCCGCGACCGCGAGGCCACGCGGCGTGTGTAGGCCCGTGGGCACCGCCTCAGGCCCGGGTCGGTCGCCGCTGTCTGCCGTCCGCAGTAGCTCCAACAGGTACAGCTCCTCCGCGTCGTCGACCCGCATCCGGCGTGCGAGTTCGGCACCGACCCGCCGCAGCTCCACTGCCGCCAGGTAGGTGTCGTCGAACCGCTCGAGGCTGCCGGCGTGGACGAAGCCCGCCCGGCGGACGTACGTCGCGGCCTCCTCGCTCGCCTGTTCTGCGAGTTCGGCTGTCGTGGCGGTGTCGACCGTCTTTCGCACACCGGTCAGGTCCAGCTCGACGGGGCCGTCGGTGTGCTCCGCACGCCCGCCGACGCCGACGCTTCTGACCGAGCCACAGGCCGGACACTGTATCTCCCCGGTCTCGTAGTACGACCAGCGCTCCCCGCAGTCGGTACACTCGCGCTCGCCGCGGATCTCCATACACGGCGTACACACCAGCCGGACATAAGCGCCGGCCATCCGAGGCTCTGTGGGACACCCTGTACTGTCCTGCCCGACCGGGCTGGTCGTGTCAACCGAGCGGCCGACATGTTTAAGTCCATCTACCATTTTGTACGAAGTGACGCTTCGCTTGGAGGGCCGAAGCGTCAGCGGGGACCAATTCAGGGCGGCAAGCATTCACGCGGGCCTTTTTTGTCCGCGTGTCTCGCTTTGCTTTCCTTTCGACACACACCCGGTAGTTGTCGCTCCGTTCAAGCCGACACCGAACACGCTGTCCTCGGGAACTGACACCTACCCGCTGTGACCCGTCACTGACTCCGAGTGGTCTCTCCGGCTACGGTTGACCGTTCACATCACATCCCCGACACCGACGGCCATCTGTCATCCACGGTGGCTATCTCCCACCGTCTCCGACGGTCCCGTGACCCCGGTGTATTCGGCCCGTACAACGCCCGTTAGATGGGGTCCCGTGGCGTCACTCGGTGACATCCGCTCTTCGCCCGTCTGCCCCCGATGACGGTTTGATTACGTATTTGCAACACCATATTTAAGATAATCAGACACAAACAGTGGAGTAGAGCTTATCGATGTACGACCTGACAGGCTTTCAGCGCGACCTCCTGTACGTCATCGCCGGCAAAGAGGAGCCACACGGGCTGGCGATCAAGGACGAACTCGAGGAGTACTACGAGAAGGAGATCCACCACGGACGACTCTACCCCAACCTCGATACCCTGGTCGAAAAGGGGCTCGTCGAGAAGGGCCAACGCGACCGCCGGACCAACTTTTACACCCTGACGCGCCGCGGGAACCGCGAGACCGAGGCCCGCCGCGAGTGGGAAGACCAGTACGTCGACCTGTAGACACGGCGGTACCGTTCTCGTCCCTGTGTCTGTCGTAACTCTCAGTACTTCACGCCGGCACGGTGTCTCCGAGCGTGCTCCCGGGCACCAGTCCGGACACACCCGACCGCGTGTCCTGGAGCGCCTCTCCCCTCCGGTGTCGTCGCCGTCGGGCCGAACCCACCGGGTCACCGCAACCGGCGTCGAGCGGTAGCTCAGCCCGGCACGGCGACGTTAGCATTATATATGCGCTAGTGTAATCCAGGGTATGGCAACAGAGGAGACAGCGGGGTCGACGCTCCAGTCGGAGTCGCTACGAGGGCTACACTGGGTTGGCATTCTCGCGGCCGTGGTCACTGCTGCGGTTCATCTCCTGCTCGGCGTTCGGATGCTCCCATCCGGGCTGGGGATCAGCTTTGTTCTCGCAGGGCTGGGGTTTCTGGGTGCCATCGGTCTCGTGTTCGTCGGCTACCGGCGCCGGACGGTGTACGCGGTCGGGGTCCCGTTCGTCCTCGTTCAGGTCGTCCTGTGGCTCGTGATCAATTTCGTGAACGGCCCGAAGACCTTCCCGGGAGACATCGGGACGCTCGGTGCCGCCGACAAGGTTGCACAGGTCGTCCTGGTCGGTGTCCTGATTGCGCTACTGCGAGCCTGACTACCGAGGTCAAACACTTAGGTACCTACGAGACGAACTATACATCAGTATACAAGTGCGACTGAGCGACAGAGAGACAACAAATTCGAACATCCGCTACTGTGCGGTGACTGACTGGCCAGACGGACGCGGTCTGTGGTCCCCATGACAGAACCACAGTCGGAGCGGGCGCTCCCCGTCGGCGTTCAGGTCGGCCTCCCACTGGTGCTTGCGGCCGTATTCGCCGTTATCTTCCAGGGGATACACCCAACCGATGAACTCCGGACCGAACTCCTCTACCCCGCACTCGTCGCCGGGGGCTGTCTGGCCGGCCAGCTGTGGTACGTCAGTCGGGCCGTCCCCTCACGGGTCAGTCACGGGCCGCTGGCCGGGCTATCAGGGGTGGCAAACGCGCTGACGCTGTTTCGAGGCGCGCTGTACGCGGTTGTCGCCGGGTTTGTCGTCGTCCCCGCCGGAACCTCCCTCGTCTGGGTGCCGGCACTCGCCTACGGGGCCGGTGTTGTCCTCGACAAACTCGACGGGGTCGCCGCACGGACCGTCGGGGATGTCACAGTGCTCGGGAGGCGACTGGATATGGCGTTCGATACCTTCGGCTTCGTCGTTGCGCCACTGGTCGCCGTTCTGTGGGGACAGCTTCCGGTGTGGTATCTCTCACTCTCCGCAGCCAGATTCGTCTACCGCGGCGGGATAGCCTGGCGGCAGTTCCGGGGCCGACCGCTGTTTACGGAGCCGGACAGCGACATCGGACGGTATCTGGCTGGCGTACAGATGGTCTTTCTCACCGTCGCCCTCGCACCGGTCATCCCGACGTGGCTCGTCTGGGCGGTCGCGCCGTTCGTCCTCGTCCCCTCGCTTTTGATATTCAGCCGGGACTTCCTGACTGTTAGCGGCCGACTCTCCACACGGGGCTAATACACACCTGGGCCTGTAGTCCCGGCTGTGCTCTTTCCGACGCATCTCCTTGTGGCGGCGGTTGCGGGCCGAGCGTCGCGGCTGTCGACACTGTGGCTGGTGGTCGGCGCCGCAGTTCCCGATGTAGTCGACAAGCCACTCGGGCTCATTGGGGTCATGGACATCTATCAGACTGTTGGGCACTCTGTGCTGCTGTTGGGCGTGTTGACGCCGTTTTTGCTGTCCCGTCGTCGGGGCCGTATGGTGGTAGTCGGCTGGGGCTCACATCTCGCTCTCGATGCACTGCACATGGTGGTCAACGGACGGCCGGCCGACGCGTTATCGCTGGCTTGGCCGCTCGCCACAGCACCCGACCCGCTGGGTCTCCCGCCGGGGTCGTTTCTCGAGTTCTACGTTGGCTCGCCGTCGTTCGTCCTCGAACTCCTGTTGTGGCTGTTCGCCGGTCTGCTCCTCCGCCGTGGGTTGCCTCCGAGACCCGGCACCGACGTGACGGGCGAGCAGGGCTGATACTGCCGGCTGTACGTCTGTAACGAATTTCGCGACCCGGGGTCGCGGATAGCTTCAACCAGTTACAGCCAGCAGTATGAGTGTGACAGAGCAGAGCGCCTATGTAGTGACCGTCAATACTGAACGTGCACATGGCACAGCCACTCGGGGAGTTCATCAGAATCGTGCAACAGGTCGACATTCGGGTCGCCGAACTGATAGCGGAGTTCCGGGACCCACTCTTCACGAAGGTGATGAACTCCGTCACCGGACTCGGGTCGCTCACGGCAGGCCTGGTCTTTATTGGCCTGTTCTACCTCTCCGGGTGGGAGCGGGACTTTCGGGTGACACTCGTCGGGCTGACACTCAGCGGGCTGGTCGTCGCGACGCTCATGTTCACGGTACAGCGGGCGTATCCGCCACAGCCAGTCTGTCAAACGGGTGGTGCGGAGACAGTTGCCCACTCGTTTCCGTCCGGCCACGCCGCCGCTGTTGCGGTCTATGCGACGGTTGCGTACCGCTCCAAACACCTCCCGTTCGGGATTGTAACGGCTCTCGTCGTCCTGATCGCCATCTCACGGGTCTACCTCGGCACACACTACCTCTCGGACACAGTGGTCGGGCTGCTGATCGGTGTCGGCACCGCCCTCATCGCGGGCCGCGTCGTGCGGTCCGAGCGATTCAGGCGTGTCGTGACCCAGTGACCGTGGCGCCGGGACCCTCACCGGAACCAGGTCACGGCACAGGGTAAAACAGCAACTTGAGCTATGAAGGCACTTTTTATCCGGCGGATTCAACCGCCGGTATGAACAGACGACGTTTCCTCGGGTCCTGTGCCCTCGGGGTCGGCGCCGTTGGCGGGTACATCGGGTGGCGCCGACACAGCTCACCGTCGACACCGGACGGCGTGACTGTGGAGACGAAACACGTAGCGCGGGATGTCCTTACCGAGAAGGCACCACGGGACACCGACTTTCTGGAGTATCAGGCGGAGTACCGGACCGCTATCGCAGAGCCGGACGTCGCGGAGCGACAGCTCATCGACGGTGGTCCTGTCGCGGACTTCCTCGCCGGTACCGACTTCGACAGCTCGTATCTGATCGTCGTTCAGAACGGAATGCAGTCTCAGATGGAACTCGTGTTGGAGACGGTCTCGCGCCGGGACAGCGGGCTCCATCTCGACGTTTCGGTCGACGCCCCACAGGGCGGGCCGGATGACCTACTGGTCCACTCACTACTCGTTCGGGTCACCGACAGAGGCGAAGGAACTCCTGAAACGGTGTCCGTGGACATTGAGGGGTATGTCTGACCGGCCCCGCAGTCAACAGTTGACATGCCGGCCCGGAGAGCGGTTGATTCATACTGCTGGCTGTAACTGGTTGAAGCTATCCGCGACCCCGGGGTCACAAAATTCGTTACAGACGTACAGCCGGCAGTATCAGGAACCCCCGTGTGAGAACAACAGTCACTGACTGCTGTACCGACCCGCTCCACTCGGTGCGCGACCTGTCTCAACCGCAGGGGCACAACGGTGCCGGGCTGTCCTCGCCGACGGCTTCGGTCTTCTCGGCCGTCCCACCGCCGCCTTCGCAGGGCCACTACGACTGCTCTCGCCTCCACATGTCCGCCAGTCCAGCACCGCGTCCCGGCATAACTGTGGTCAGACGGTCACGTCGTCCGTCTGCATATCCTCCGAACACCGGGTGGTTAGAACTGGTAGCGGCGGTCGTCGTTTTGCTGTTGCTGCGGGAAGCTCGGCCCCATCTCGTCGAATGTCATGCCGGAGAGATACTCGTCGTACGTCACGTCGTAGCCGCTCCGGAGGTGGAAGTCGAGCGTCCCGGTCTCGACGGTGGTCTGGAAGAGCATGTGGACCGCCCGCCGGACCAGTTCGTCGGGGTCATCGGGCTCGGTCGCGGCGACGAGCATCGCCAGTTCGTTGCGTGTCTCGCGGTCCAGGTCGACCGGTAGCTCCTCGCCGAGGTC
>JAQCNN010000138.1 GCA_028275005.1 Salinirussus sp. | reverse complement strand
CGGGTAAGTTCGTCAAACTGACCGTCGTTACTGTTGTCGGGACCGGTGAGATGTCCGGCGTTGAGTCCAATTAAACCGCAGGCTCCTCCGGTTGTGGTGCTCCCCCGCCAATTCCTTTAAGTTTCATCCTTGCGGACGTACTTCCCAGGCGGCTCGCTTATCGTCTTCACTACAGCACATCGCACGCTCATGGCGCGCGACATGCTTAGCGAGCATCGTTTACAGCCAGGACTACCCGGGTATCTAATCCGGTTCGAGACCCTGGCTTTCGTCCCTCACTGTCGGGTCCGGTCTCTCGACGTGCTTTCGCCGTTGGTGGTCCGTCCAGGATTACAGGATTTCACTCCTACCCCGGACGTACCCGTCGAGTCTCTCGGCCCCAAGCTCTGCAGTTTCCACCGGACGTCGACGCGTTGAGCGCGTCGATTTCCCAATGGACTTACACAGCAAGCTACGGACGCTTTAGGCCCAATAATATCGGCCATCACTTGGACTGCCGGTATTACCGCGGCGGCTGGCACCGGTCTTGCCCAGTCCTTATTCTTGTACCACCTTAGGGTACAGAAAAGCGAGGACTATATGCCCTCGCACTCGGAGTCCCCCTATCGCACTCTCGTGCAGTGTAAAGGTTTCGCGCCTGCTGCGCCCCGTAGGGCCCGGTATCTTGTCTCAGATACCGTCTCTGGGTTCTCACTCTCATGACCCATACCGATTATTGGCACGGTGGGCCGTTACCCCACCGTCAACCTAATCGGCCGCAGCCACATCCTATGGCGCCGGGGCGTTTCCGGCTCTCGGCGTTCCAGCGTGAGAGCCGTATCGGACATTAGCCTCAGTTTCCCGAGGTTAGTTCCGTCCATAGGGTAGTTTGGCCACGTGTCACTGAGCTTTTCGCCACGAGTCTGAACTCGTGCGACTAGCATGGCTAAATCGGACTCCGATAGCAATGGCCTCCGGCAGGATCAACCGGAATGTACCCCGCAGAGCGGGGTGGGTTGGCGGGAGCACCAAATATGGTGCTATCGAAGGGATGGGTTCGGGACACCACTCCACCGACCGGGTGTCACCGAACTACCAAGGCTAACATCAGATCCCATCTGTACGGCGGACCGCAGGTGTGGAATCCTCATGTCTTCCGGACCTAAGTTAATGCCGGATAGGGACTTAAACCCTTCGAGTCGGCAGCGGCGGGACGGTGCCCGCGGGGTCCGTGACCCATCCGGGTTGGATGAGCCATCTTCGCATTACAACCAAACGCCCTGTCACACATAAGGGCGTCGGATTGGAACGCACCGGAACCGACCGGCGTCGCGTTGGTGTCGACCGGTGTCGCTGAAACGGCATCACTTAAACACACTGGGTCGACATGCCGCTCGCCTCCGGCTGGACTGTTGCAGTTGTACGAGGCGGGTCCACGGTATAACCCTGTTGAACGCGAGGCGCCGTGTGGTGGTGTCGCGTGGCAGGAGAGCGGCCGGTCATCCCCCGCGTCGTGCAGTCGGTCCGGCCGGGTGGGGCCACGCACTACTGGAAAGCGACGCGGGGGACGAGAACCTGTCGAAAAAACGGCCGGGGCTGGCGGCTCAGATCTCGTCGAGGTGTTCGACGCCCTGCTTGGAGACGTTGCCCTTCGTTATCTCTCCGGGCATCCAGTCCGGGCTGTCGTCGGGTGCCTCCTCCTCCCAGGCCCAGCCCTCGTAGATGTGGATCTTGTGGGTTCCCTTCTCGCGAAGCCGGAGTTCCTCCGGGTCGGCGTCGTCCTCGGAGCCCGCCGGGGTGAGCCGGCGAGCTGCTTTCAGTGCCGCCTGGCGGGGCGTCCCGCCGGAGAAGACACTGCTCTCTTCGCCATCGCCCTGTCGGAGCGCAAAGTTGCGCTTGTCATTGTCGCTTGCCATGGATTTCACCGCTCCATGCCAACCCAGCACATGTCCGACTATAAAGATATCCCTGATTCGACCGCCGTCTGCGAGTATCTTTATAACCCGGGCCGGATCAAACGGGCAGTCTCGGCCGCGGGCGGCACAACGGTAGGGACACAACGACTGGACCGCCGTCGGCCGGACACAGTGTGCGTGGCACGGTAAAGTTAAGTGTATCCTCCGGTCAACCCATCAATAGGATAGTGTGATGGTGCGAAAGAAGAAACTGAGCCCGAGTGGGGCCAAGGACGACGACGGCGAGTACCACAACGTACACGTCAATCTCCACGAGGACGAGCTGTCCGTTGCCGGGATGGATATCGGCGACGAGGTGTTCGTCCGCGTCCGTGACAACAAGATCATCATTCAGAAGGCCGACCAGGACGACGTCGAACACGACTTTTAGATGAACGTGTACGCCGCCGCCAGACCGCTGCTGTTCTCGCTGCCGGCCGAGACTGCCCACCGTGCGGTCCACCAGCTACTCCGGGCAGTCCAGCAGACACCGCTCCAGCGAGCGCTTGCCGCCCGCTACACGGTCACCGACGACCGGCTCCACACCGAGGCGTTCGGCCAGCACTTCCCGAACCCCGTGGGCGTGGCCGCCGGCTTCGACAAGAACGCTCACCTTCCACCTGCCCTGCAGGCGCTTGGCTTTGGGTTCGTGGAGGTCGGGGGGGTTACCGCACAGCCACAGACCGGAAACGACCGTCCACGGCTGTTCCGTCTGCGCGAGGACGAGGCGCTGGTCAACCGGATGGGGCTGAACAACGACGGGGCCGACGCCGTTGGTGACCGCCTGGCCGCCCTGGCCGCAGACGTTCCCGTCGGGGTGAACATCGCCAAGAGCGAACACGTCTCCCGCGAGCGCGCGCCCGCGGACTACCGTGAGACATACGAGGGGGTTACTGCCGCCGACTTCTTCGTGGTGAACGTCTCCTGCCCGAACTCACAGGGGTTCGAGGCGCTCCAGAACCGGGGGGCGATGGCCGATATCTTCGCCGAGCTGGTCGACGCGGGTGCCAGCCCCCTGCTGGTGAAGCTCTCGCCGGACCTGCCCGAACCCGCCGTCGCCGACGCCCTGGACCTGGTACAGGAGTTCGGCCTCGACGGGGTCGTCACCACCAACACCTCCGCCGACCGTCCCGACTCCCTGGACTCGCACAACAGCGACGAACCAGGGGGCCTCTCCGGTAAACCGATTGCGGACCGGGCGACGGAGATGGTCCGGTTTGTCGCCGAGCGCGTCGATGTCCCCGTCGTCGGCGTCGGCGGCGTCGCCACCGCCGAGGACGCCTACGAGAAGATCCGCGCGGGGGCAAGCGTCGTCCAGCTCTACACGTCCCTGGTCTACGAGGGGCCCGCCGTTGCCCGCGACATCAACCGCGGACTGCTCGACCTGCTGGAGCGGGACGGCTTCGACTCCGTCAACGAGGCCGTCGGCGCAGACTGCTGACCGCCACAGGGCGACCGGCCCGTCGGGAGGCTACCCGAACCGTGTCACTGAGACCGCCCGGTGTCCGGGCTCCGGCCCCGAGCGCGCCACAGTAACACTGCTGGTCACCCCTCGCCGGAGCCACACCGGTCCGTGGAGGGTATGTGCTGTTGTACCCGGCGGCCGGGGACCGGTCTCGTGGGTGGCGTCGTGTGAAGCCTACGACAGCGCGTCCAGTTCGAGTTCGAAGGCGGCTACCGGCACCTCCAGGTCGTGCTCGACCAGCACGGCCGGGTGGAGTTCGCCGATGACCCCCGCCGGTTCGCCGTCGAGGACGACCGTCGCGGCCCGGCCGTCGATGAAGCTCGGGTGGCGGGTCGCCGGGGTCGCCAGGTCCTTCCCGAACGCCGTTGCCAGTGCCTGAAGCCGGGCCTTTGCGTCCTCGTACGAGACGTCCGTGCGCGCGAGGGCGGCCGCGACGGTCCGGCGCTCGGCCGCACCCGTGTTCACGTCCTCGTCGACCTCGGCTGCGAGGCCGACCTCCGCGAGGTCCTGTGGGTACGAGCGGTGGGTGTTGTTCTCGAGGACCATCATGAGCGAGGGGAGCGCCCAGGTCCGCAGGATGGTGTAGTCCTCGCTGTAGGGCTCGCGAATCGTCACGGGGTCGCCGGCACCCAGACAGTCGCCGTCCGTGTCGACGCGCATCCGCTCGAAGTTCTCGGCCTCGTTTATCATGTGGAAGTTCAGAAGGTCCTCGAAACCCAGCCCCACGAGGGCGTCCCGGGCCGCATCCTCGAGCCGGGAGCGCTCGTGGCGCCCGCCGACCGTCGAGACGTCTGGGTACCGGGGTTCCAGCTCGTTGAAGCCGTAGGCCCGCCCGATGTCGTCGATGATGTCGAGGGGATGAAGCGCGTCCACGCGGTACGGCGGGACCGAGACCTCGTAGACGGGTGTGCCGCCCTCGGTCGTGGACTCGGCGTCCAGCCCCGCCCGCTCGGCGCAGTCCACGACCGTCTCCTCGTCCAGGTCGACCCCGAGGGTTTCCTCGATGCGGTCGTGGGTGACGGTCTTCGTCTTCGTCGAGAGGTCCGGTCGGTCGAGCGTCCGGCCGGCGTACTCGCCGGGGGCGTCATCGGCGTACTCCACGGCGACACGCTCGATCTGTGCGCCACGGGCCGACAGGGCGTAACAGACGATGTTGAGCATCCGGTCGACAGTCCACTGGTCGGTGCCCGTCATCTCGACAAAGAGGTCTCGTGACTCCGTGGAGACCTCGGTCCGACGGCCGTTGATCACCGGGGGGAAGGAGAACAGCCCGATAGCGTCGTAGATAGCGGGCACGCGGTCGAACCCCTCGACGAGACCGGCGTAGGTCTCGCCGACTGGGTGGTCGCTCAGGACCGCTGCGGGCGTCATATCCGTGTCGGCGTCGAGTGGGACGAACCGCTCGTCGTCGGGGTCGACACTGGTGTAGCGGACGCGTTTGCCTGGGTTGCTGTGGGCCTCGTCGGTCGTGGCGTCGGCTCGCGGGTCGGTTTCCTCGCCGCGCTGCTGTTCCGAGGCGCCCCGTGCCTCGTGTCCCTTCAGCATGATGAGGTCGTGGACCCCGATGGCGCCCTTTGCACGCTGGCGGCCCATCGTGGCGTGGAGCTTCTCCTGGAGTTGGATCAGCGACTCCAGCGACCCCTCGGTAAAGTCGACGTCGCGAATCACCGCGCCGGTGACGTATGGCCGGTCCGGCGGCTGGTCCTCCACACGGACCGTCCACTCGGGGTCGTTGGTCGAGGGGACGTAGACACCGCGGTCGTCGCCGTAGTGGTACCGTAGTGACCGCGCCACCCCTTCGACCGAGAGCCGGTCGAGTCGGTCGGGGGCGAACTCCAGTTGCATCTCCTCGTCGTCGGTCCAGCCCTCGAACTCAAGCCCCAGGTCGAACAGGTCCGCCTGGAGGTCCTCGTCCGTCTTCTCCTCGTGGTCGGTCAGCGCCCGGAGTTCGTCGGGGTCGATATCGACGACGGGCATCAGTGCATCGCCTCCACGTTCCGCAGCAGGTCGAGGTCACACAGCGTCCCGTGGACGTCGCGGATGTCCTCGAAGCCGTAGATCAGCATCAACAGCCGCTCCAGGGACAGCCCCCACGCCATCACGTCAGCCTCCACACCGAGGGGCTCGGTCACCTCGTCCCGGAACACCCCGGAGTTGCCCACCTCCACGAGGTCACCCGTTTCAGGGTGGGTCCCGAACAGCTCGAAGCTCGGCTCCGTGTACGGGTTGTAGTGGGGTTTGAACTCCAGGTCGGTGATCCCAAACTGGTCGTAGAACTCCTCGAAGGTGCCCATCAGGTCCCGCACCGACAGGGTCTCGGCCATCACCCACCCCTCGATCTGGAAGAACTCGAGCAGGTGGGTGGGGTCGAGCGTGTCGTTTCGGTAGACCTTCTCGACGCTGAAACACCGCTGTGGGGGGTCGAGCTCCCCCTTCTGGTAGCCGGAGAGATACCGCATCGACAGCGAGGTGGTGTGCCCGCGCAGGTCGAGTGAGGCCGCGGTTTCGACCCCCCAGGGGGAGTGGTAGCCCTCGCCGTCCTCGCCGACACCCTCGAGGTGGGCCGAACGGACCCGGTCGACGAGGTCGTCGGGTAGCTCCCCGACCGCGTCCGGTTGCGCCAGCGCGAACTGGTCCCAGTGGGTTCGGGCAGGGTGGTCCTGGGGCATAAACAGACAGTCGTTGATCCAGAACTGTGCGTCGACGTGTGGCCCCGCCATCTCCTCGAAGCCCATCCCGACGAGCACGTCCTTCACGCGGTTTGCGGTCTGACGGAGGATGTGCTCGCGGCCGCCCCTGGCGGGCTCGGCGTCGGCCTCGACGTTGTACGCCGCAAAGTCGACATCTTCCCACTCGCCGCTGGTGAGTAGTTCGGGTGTGACCCGGTCGACACGCTCGACGGGCTCGACGCCACCCATCAGCGCGGTCACCCCGTCGTCGGTCAGCCGAACCAGCCGGGCGGTCCGCTCGGTCCGCTCGAGGAGGGCACGACGTTCGAGCCGGTCCAACGTTGCCGCCTCGAGGTCGCTCGTATCACCGGCGGCGACGGCCGCGAGCGCAGCCCGCTCGGCGTCGGCGTCCGGGTCGGCGTCCGGGTCGGCCCGCACCGAGCCGCTCTCGACCTCGCCGTAGCCCTTCCGGGCGAAGTTCGCGAGCGCGATGTCGGCGGCGTCACCGTCGAGGTCGGCCTCGGGCAACAGGTCACCGAGCCCCGCCGGCTCGTCGTCGGCGCCGGCAGCGAGGGCAGCCTCGTAGAGCCGAAGCTCCGGGAGACCCTCCCCGCGGTAGCGCTCACCCTCGGGGGTGAGTGTGAGCGAGTCCTCGGTCTCCTCGGTGACCGCCACCAGCCCCGCGTCCTCGAGTTCGAAGGCGGCACGGGTGACGGTCTCGGGCTTGCGGTCGGCCTCGCCGGCCAGGTCGGTTATCGGGCGGTCCGTCTCGGCGTCGGCGGCCTCTAGCAGGGCCACCTGCACTGGCGGGAGTCGTGTTGTCATGGTGTGTGCGTCGCGGCGGTCGTTGTCGGTAGGGGGCGCGGTCGACAGTTAACGGTTCTCACTCGCGGCCACCGGGCAGTTTCCTCCTCCGTGGGAGACCGGGGTGTGGGCCGCCCTCACCGCTTGCGGTCGGTGTCGAGGTCGATGTCGAGCTCCTCGAGCCGGTCGGCCCACTCGGCGCGTTTCTCCTGGTGGTTCTCGAGGAAGTCCTCCATCAGCCGGGCGGCCTGCTCCTTGCAGTCCCCACAGAGGCGCTCACCGCCGGCACACTCGTCGTAGACCTGCTTTGCAAACTCGTCGTCGTCGTGTGCGAGCAGGTACGCGTAGAGTTCGTAGACCGGGCAGTCGTCGGGCTCGCCGCCGAGTTCCCGCTGTTTTTCAGCGGTCTCTCGGCCACCGGTGGTGGCGGTTTTCACCTTGTCGTAGCCCTCCTCGGGGGTATCGAGCAGCGAGATGTGGCTCGCGGGCACCGAGGAGGACATCTTCCCGCCGGTCAGCCCGGTCATAAACCGGTGGTAGACCGAGGAGGGGGGCAGGAAGCCGTAGCCGCCGTGGGCCACCTCGACATCGCGGGCCAGCTGTTCGGCGGCCGCCCGGTCCGTCTCGAAGGCGTCGACGTGGTTGTCGTAGACCCGTTTCTCGCCGTCAACCGCCTCGATCAGCGCCTCGAAGGCCGTCTCGGTGGCGTTGCGGTCGACGAAGCGGACCCGGGGCCGGAGCGGTTCCTTGCCGGCGTTGTCGAGCTTCTCCAGCAGCGAGTCACGCACCGCGGGCTCGTCGAGTGGGTCCGCCCGGTCGGCGCCGGCCCGAAGCAGCGCGGCGGCGTCCTCACACCGGAGGGTGTCGTCCCCGCCCTCGTCGGTGCGCCGGCTCTCATCGACGAGTTCGTCGTAGACCAGCGCGAGTGCCCGGCGTTCTGCGTCCGCCAGCTCGAAGCTGGCGTATGCCTCGGTCACCCCGAAGTAGCGCAGCCGGGCCGCGAGGTCACGGGAGAGCCGGATGTGTGGGTCCTGGTCGGGGCCGACGGGGATAACCGTCGGTTTGGGCTCCTCGAGCTGTGGGTAGAGGATGTCGGCCATCTGGGTGACGACCGACTGCATGTGTGAGACGTCGGTCTCGCCGTCGAAGTCGTAGATGGCCTGGAGCTCGGAGAAGTTGGCCTCCGCACCTAGCTCGAAGGCCAGGTCCTGGACCTCCCGATTGGCGGACTGGCGGTAGAGCTCCCCCGCCTCGGGGTCGAACCCGAGTGCGAGCAGTGAGAGGATGTAGTTGCGGGCGTGCTCGTCGACCTCGGCCCAGGAGAGGCCACGGGCGCTGTGGGCCTCAAGGTCGGCGATGAGGCCGTAGGCGTCCCCGCCCTGTTGCTGGTGCCAGATGATTTCATCGAAGACGAGCTTGTGGCCGATGTGTGGGTCGCCGGTGGGCATGAATCCCGAGAGCGCCGCGAAGGGGTCGCCCTCGCGCATCGCACGGGCGACCGGGCGGTAGTCACGGTGGCCGAAGATAACCCCCCGACGCATCAGGTAGTGTGGCGCGGGCACCTCGTCGAGCACCGTCTCGAAGCGTTCGATGCCGAACTGCTCGAACAGTTTGCGGTAGTCGGACACCGTCGAGGAGCCCCACGGGTCGAGTGCAACGTCGTCGACCGCCCCGCCGTCGGGTCGGGGCTGTCCGGTCGTGTGTACCGTGGGGTCGGCGTCGGCGCTCTCGTCGGCCGCTGGCTGTGCATCCGGGTCGGGGTCGGCGTCACGTTCGTGTGTCATCTGTCGGGGGTCGGGTGGTCGTCGGGCGAGCCATCGCGGCGAGAAGGTGGAGGGAGCACCGCGAGCGCGGCGTCACACGCCCGCCCGGTCGTCGGGACTATCCGCTTCCTGGAGCTGCGGGCGCCACGGACGGGAAACGGCTGTCATACGACGGTATAATCGCTACCGGTGTCATAACGGTTTTCATCGGGGTCAGGGTGTCAGCCGGCCGACCGAGAGCCACCCGAACCCCTCGTCGGCTCCGCTCAACGCGTACACCATCCGCTTGCGGACGCCGTGGGCGAGGCGCACATCCAGCGCGAGGTCTCGCGGGGCGAAGCTGTGCGCCGGCGGGAGCACCCGGACCAGTCGCTCGGAGTGACCCAGGTCCTCGACGTCGACGACATCGTCGTAGGTCCGGAAGTCGGCGCCGAACTTGAACCCGGTCTTTGGCACGATACCCGCGGTCCGGAGGGCACCGTAGGCCCCCAGCCGGCGGTCGAACCGGTCACCCTCGACCGCCCGGCCACGCTCGATGACCCCTGCTGCCCCACCGTCGACGGCCAACACACCCGCCCGTGCGAGGTGGGCCGCCTCGACCAGCGACAGCTGAACGCCCTCGTCCAGCGGCTGGCCGTAGAAGGCCCGGCCGTACAGCGGGTCGGGTGGGTCCCGGACGAGCACCCGGTCGGCCAGGAGGTCCCCCTCGACCGAGGGAAGGTCGTGGTGGGTCGACCCCGAGACGGTCGGCACGCCGAGTTCGAGGTAGGTGAGCTCGCTCTCCTCGTCAACAACCGCCAACACACCCGTCGGTTCCCGGTCGGACCCCCGCGCGCGGTCGTCGACGGGGTCGGCCAGGCCGCGCAGCGCCCCGGCGTCGACGGTGGCCCGCTCACTGACCGCCCGTACCCGGTAGGCGACCTCGTCGTCCCAGGGGCCCTGTCCCCGGGGATAGACTGCGAACTCGCCGGCCCCGCCGGGTCCGTCGCGGTCGACCGGCGAGAGATAGAACCCCCGGTCACGGAGGTCCTTGTAGACGAAGAAGGCAACCTCCGAGACAGCTGTCGAGTTCAGGACGGCCGGGAAGTCGAGCTGCCGGCCGTCCGTCCCAGGGCGGCGGTCGGCCACGCTGTCGAGGTCGCCCCGGAAGAGCAGGTGGGCCGCCTCCACGGGTGCGAGCACGACGCCGCCGTCGTCGGGTCGGCCGTACCCGCGGGCGTCGTAGAACCGCTCGCGGGCGGCCGGTCCCCCTCGAACGACCGTCCCGTCGAACGTCACATCCATACCGCAGCGACGGCGGGCGGGCCAAAGCCCCTTGCGGTCCGGCGTCGGTGCGGCGGCCACACCCCCTGGCTACCGGGAAATGGCGGGGGACATTCGGCCAGACAGACCGGGGCACTGTCACTCCGTCAGAGCCCCACAGGCCGAGTCCAGACACCGTCGCCCCGACGCCGTCTCGAAGGCCGGCAACCCACACGCACAGCTGCCGTCGTGGACCCCCTGCGGGACGGCAAAGCCGGTCTCACAGTCGGGGTAGCCCTCACAGCCAAGGATGAGCCCGCCCCGCCGAAGCACCCGCAGGTCGCCGCCACAGGCCGGACAGTCGAAGGCCCGGTCGAAGTGCTCGCGGACCCGCTGGTCCAGTGACTCACAGTCCCGGTCCAGACACACCTCGAACTCCCCGCCGCGCGCGACGCGGAGCCGCGGGCAGCCACACGCACAGGCCTCCTCGAGGACGGTCGCGCCGGCCGGCAGGCCGTAGCGGGCCCCACAGCCGGGACAGGAGACGTCGCCGTGTGCGCGGACGAGCCGGTCACCACAGTCCGGGCAGTCGCCGACAGGGACGCCGGCCGGGCCGGCGGGGGTCTCCCGGACGGTCGTCTCGTGGCGGGTGACCCGGAGATGCTGGTCGCCGTCCCGGGCGACGATGGCCTCGTCGGTGACTGTCACCGCTTCCGGGCGGGTGAGCCAGGCGACCGGCTGGTAGCCACGGGTGTCGTGGACGAGGACGGTGTCGTCGGGCTTGACGAGGACGACACAGTCACCGTGTTGTCTGCGGTCACGGGAGCCGGGACCCTCGAAGGTAGCCGTACAGCGGCCGGTGATGACGCGCATGGGCCGGGTGGCCCCGGCTTCGTACTTCAAAGGCAGGATCGAGCGAGGTGGACGACCCTCGCGGCTGGCGTTCGGCGGTCGATACGAGGAGGGCACCCTACTGGTCGTAGTTCCGGCCGAGG
>JAQCNN010000126.1 GCA_028275005.1 Salinirussus sp. | reverse complement strand
ACGAGTGTGTAGTAGTCGCCGGACTCCGTTATCTCGACGTAGATGTCCGGCAGGATGTCGGCCTCCTCACAGGCGTCGAGGCTGTTGTCGACGCCCTCCTTGACCGCCGTCACGAGCGCCCGGGCTCCGGAGTCGAACCCGAGCATGTGCTTGTTCTTCTCGAAAAACTCGGCGATGGAGATAGCGCGCTGGCTCTCGGCCAGCTCCTCGGCGATCCCCTCGTCCTCGCCGAGGCTCGACTGGAAGGACATTTGTTCTCTGTTGGCGGCCGGCGATTATAAGCCGTGTGCTACCGCGGCAAAAGTCGTCCACGGTTGGCGGGTAGTCGTACCGGCGAGACAGCCCGCACGCGCGCTCGCGTGCGAGGGTTTTAAGACGGTGACCCTACTAGCAACAGTAGATTGCATGTCAGACGACTCTCCCGAGTACGGGGCGGACTCTATTCAGGCCCTGGAAGGGCTTGAGGCGGTTCGCAAGCGACCCGCAATGTACATTGGGTCGACCGACGACCGCGGGCTGCACCACCTCGTCTACGAGGTTGTCGACAACGCCATCGACGAGGCGCTGGCGGGCTACTGTGACACCATCGAGGTGACCATCCACGAGGACCACTCGGTGTCGGTTGTCGACGACGGTCGGGGGATCCCTGTCGACACCCACGCGGAGTACGACCGCCCGGCGCTCGAGGTCGTGATGACCGTCCTGCACGCCGGCGGGAAGTTCGACAACAAGTCCTACCAGGTCTCCGGCGGGCTCCACGGTGTCGGTATCTCCGTGGTCAACGCCCTCTCGAAGTGGCTGGAGGTGACAGTCAAGCGTGACGGGGCGGTCTGGCGCCAGCGGTTCGAGCGGGGCGACCCCGAGTTCGACCTCAGACGGGAGCGGGATATGCGCCCCGACGAGGCGACGGGGACGGAGCTACGCTTCTGGCCCGACGACGAGATCTTCGAGACGACCGACTTTGTCTTCTCGACGCTCGAGACCCGGCTGCGGGAGTTGGCCTTTCTCAACTCCGGGGTGGCGATCGGGCTCCAAGACGAGCGCGCCGACCGCGAGGCCGCCTTCGAGTACGAGGGCGGGATCAGGGAGTTCGTCGCCTACCTCAACGAGACAAAGAGCCCACTGCACGACGAGGTCATCTACTTCGACACCCGGGAGTCCATCGGCGAGGGCCCCGTCGAGGTAGAGGTGGCGATGCAGGCCACCGACGAGCTCCAGGGTTCGCTCCACGCTTTCGCGAACAATATCAACACCCGAGAGGGGGGGACACATCTGACGGGGTTCAAGACGGCCCTGACCCGGGTGATCAACGACTACGCAACGGAGCACAGCCTCCTGCGTGACCTGGACGACACCCTCAAAGGCGACGACATCCGCGAGGGGCTCACCGCGGTCCTGTCGGTCAAACACCCTGACCCACAGTTCGAGGGCCAGACAAAGACCAAACTCGGCAACAGCGAGGTCCGGGGGATCGTCGAGTCGGCGGTCCACGAGCACCTCGGCACCTACTTCGAGGAGCACCCCGACACCGCCGAGACCATCGTCTCGAAGGCCGTCGAGGCCGCAAAGGCCCGCAAGGCCGCCCAGAAGGCCGAGGAGCTGACCCGCCGGAAGTCCGCGCTGGAGTCGACCGCGCTCCCGGGGAAGCTCGCGGACTGCCAGACCCGTGACCCCGGCGAGTCCGAGCTGTTCGTCGTGGAGGGCGACAGCGCGGGCGGGTCGGCAAAGCAGGGCCGGAATCCGGAGTTTCAGGCGATTCTCCCCATCCGCGGGAAGATCCTCAACGTCGAGAAACACCGGCTCGACCGTATCCTCGAGAACAACGAGATCCGCAATCTCATCACGGCGCTGGGGACAAGCATCGGCGACGAGTTCGACATCGAGGAGGCTCGCTACGAGAACGTGATCCTCATGACGGACGCCGACGTCGACGGCGCACACATCCGGACGCTCCTGTTGACGCTGTTCTACCGGCACATGCAGCCACTGCTCGAGGCGGGCTACGTCTACGCTGCCCAGCCCCCACTGTACAGGGTCCGATACCGCGGCGAGACCTACGACGCGATGACGGAGGCCGAACGCGACGAGATCGTCGCCGAGCGGTGTAACGGAAACCCGAGCCAGGTCCAGCGGTTCAAGGGGTTGGGGGAGATGAACCCACAGCAGCTGTGGGACACGACGATGGATCCCGAGGCCCGGTACCTCAAGCAGGTCACCGTCGAGGACGCCGCCGCGGCCGACCGGATGTTCTCCGTGCTGATGGGTGACGCCGTCGAGCCCCGCAAGGAGTTCATCAAGGAACACTCCCCCGAGGCCGACTGGGTCGACATATGAGCTCGGACCTGCCCGAGGAGATCCCCGACGCGGCCCCCGCGGCAAACGTAGAACAGGTCCGCATCGAGGACGAGATGGAGCAGTCCTACATCGACTACGCGATGAGCGTCATCGCGGGCCGGGCGCTGCCTGACGTCCGGGACGGGCTCAAGCCTGTCCACCGGCGGATCCTCTACGCGATGTCGGAGATGGGTGTGAGCTCGGGCTCGGCCCACCGCAAGTCCTCCTCGGTCGTCGGCGAGACGATGGGGGACTATCACCCACACGGTGACTCCGCCATCTACGACACACTGGTGCGGATGGCCCAGGACTTCTCGATGCGGTATCCGCTGGTCGACGGCCAGGGCAACTTCGGGTCGATGGACGGTGACCCGGCCGCGGCGATGCGGTACACCGAGGCACGGATGGCCTCCATCGCAGAGGAGCTGTTGACCGACATCGAGAAGGACACCGTCGACTTCGTGGCGAACTACGACGACCGGCTGACCGAGCCCGACGTCTTACCGGCACGGTTCCCGAACCTGCTGGTCAACGGCTCCTCCGGTATCGCGGTCGGGATGTCGACCAACATCCCGCCGCACAACCTCGGCGAGGTGGTTGACGCCACGGTCCACCTCATCGACAACCCCGGCTGTGGGGTCGAGGACCTGATGGAACATATAAAGGGCCCGGACTTCCCCACCGGCGGGAACATCGTCGGCAGCGACGCCATCTACTCGGCGTACACGACCGGTCGGGGCCGTCTGCGGGTGCGCGCGGAGTACGAGATCCAGCCCGAGGAGGGCCGGATCGTCGTCACCGAACTCCCCTACCAGGAGAACAAGGCCCGCGTCGTCGAGCGGGTCGCCGAGGACGTCAACGAGGGCACCATCGAGGGCGTCGCCGACCTGCGCGACGAGTCCGACCGCAACGGTGTCCGGGTCGTCGTCGAACTCAAGCGCGGGGCCAACGCCGACGTCGTCGAGAACCAGCTACTCGAGCACCATCTCGAGTCCACCTTCGGGGTGACCAACATCGCGCTGGTCGACGGCCAGCCCGAGGTGCTTGACCTGAAGGAGACCCTGGCGGCGTACGTCGCCCACCGAAAGGAGGTCGTCCGGCGGCGCTCCGAACACGACCTCGCGGAGGCCGAGGACCGCGCTCACATCCTCGAGGGCCGACTGTCGGCGCTCGAACAGGTCGAGGATGTCGTCGAGACCATCCGGAACAGTGACGACCGCTCGGCCGCCATCGAGGCCCTGCAGACCGGCTTCGACCTCTCGGAGCCCCAGGCCGAACACATCGTACGGATGCAACTCGGCTCGCTGACGTCGATGGAGGAAGCCGAGATCGCAGAGGAGTACGAGACCGTCCAGGAGACCATCGATTACCTCGAGTCCGTCCTGGCCGACGAGGAGAAGCTGCTTGGCGTCATCAAATCGGAGTTACAGGAGGTAAAGGCGGAGTACGACGACGACCGACGGACGTCGATCCTGGAGGCCGAGGGGCAGGTCACACACGAGGACCTCATCCCCGAGGAGGACTGTCTGGTGGCCGTCACCGAACAGGACTACATAAAGCGGATGCCCGCCGACACCTTCGACCCACAGAACCGTGGCGGAAAGGGGATCATCGGCGGTGACCCGAAGGACGGTGACCGGGTCTCGAAGGTCTTTCGCGCCAACAGCCACGACTACCTGCTGTGTTTCACCAACCACGGGCAGGTCTACCGGTTGAAGACCTACGAGGTCCCCGAGATGTCCCGCACCGCGCGGGGCAAGTCCGCGGTCAATCTCATCGACCTAGACGACGACGAGGAGGTGACCGCGGTCGTCAGCACCAGCGAGTTCGACGCCGAGGAGTGTATCACGATGGTCACCCGACAGGGCTATGTCAAGCGTGCGTCCTGTGGGGCGTTCGAGAATATCCTCTCGACGGGGATCATCGCAGCCAGCCTCGACGAGGGGGACGAACTGGTCGATGTCGGGGTGACCGACGGCAGCCGCGACCTGGTCATCGCCACCGAGGCCGGTATGACGATCCGCTTCGACGAGAGCGAGGTCCGCGAGATGGGGCGGACCGCCCGCGGGGTTCGCGGGATCGAACTCCGTGACGGTGACCGTGTGGCGGCGATGGTCGCCACGGACGACGCGGACGAGCGGGCGCTGCTCACCGTCACAGAGCGGGGCTACGGCAAGCGCACCACCGTCTCGGAGTACCGTCCACAGTCCCGGTACGGGAAGGGGCTGGTCGACATAAAGACCGGCGAGCGTAACGGCCCGGTCACGACCGCAAAGGCCGTCGAGGCCGACGACCACATTGTCGTAATGAGCGAACGCGGGCAGGTGATGCGGTGTCCCGTCGAGGATATCTCGACGGTCGGCCGGAACACGAAGGGTGTGAAGGTGATGGAGGTCGAAGGCGGCGACGCTGTCGCGAGCGTGACGGTCCTGCCGGGCGGCGAGGAGGACGCGGCCGAGTGATACCCGGCACTCCGTAGCTCAGGCCTGGGCTATCACCTGTGTGATCGTCATCGTGCCGATTCTCTCCTGTTGTGAGATGACGGCTCCCACAGCCCTGAGCACGTAGAGCCCCGGACCGGGCTGAACACCGGAGGACCCGGGCGCCCGACAGCGGCGGGTCAGTCCGCTCCGGAGTGCTCGTCGGTGACAGTGACCGTCACCGGGCCGTCGCTGTCGTCGTCGGACGCCGGGTCCTGGGAGTCGGTCCCCGGTGCAACACCGGTCACGCTGTAGCCGACGAGGTAGCCGGCTGCGCCGCCGAGACCCGCCCCGACGCCCGCACCGACCGGGCCCCGCCGGGCACCCAGTGACGCGCCCGTCCGCGCCCCAGCCGCCGCGTACGTCTGGACGGTCGCCGCGTCATCGTCGTCGTCGAGAAACGGCTTCGTGAGAAGACTCATACCGACCTGTTGGACCTGCCGACACTAATGCCCTCGCCCGCCTCCCACCGGCCGACCGTGGCCCGGTCGTTCAGGGGACGCGTCGGCCGGCGCCGTGGATTGTGTGTGGGCTCTCGCGTGCGCACAACCCGCGTCCGGCACACCCCAAAGCCGGGGCGTCGTGGGCGCCAGTGTCAGTCGTACTGTGCGCAGACCCGGCGGAGCCCCTCCTCGAAGCCGGTCTCGGGCTCCCAGCCGGTGGCCTCGTTGATCTTCGCGGGGTCGGCCATGGTGTCGTGGACGTAGACGTGG
This sequence comes from Salinirussus sp., assembly GCA_028275005.1. Taxonomy (GTDB): domain Archaea; phylum Halobacteriota; class Halobacteria; order Halobacteriales; family Haloarculaceae; genus Salinirussus. The sequence continues at coordinate 7,617 of JAQCNN010000126.1, read as the reverse complement.
TCGGGCATGTACCCCTCCGCGTACGTCGGTTCGACGTCGGTGCCGAGGATGTCGTTGAGGCGGTCGACGAGTTCGTTGAAGCTGTACTGCTGGCCGGTGCCGAGGTTGTAGACCCCCTGGCACTCGTGGTCGGCGGCGAGTTCGATCCCGCGGACGATGTCGTCGACGTGTGTGAAGTCACGGGTCTGGGTGCCGTCACCCCAGATCTCCGGCCGGCGGCCGTTGGCGATGTCGTCGGCGAACTGTGCGATCAGGTTGGCGTACTCGCCCTTGTGCTCCTCGGCGCCGCCGTAGCCCTGGTAGACCGAAAAGAAGCGCAGACCGCAGGTCGTCATCCCGTAGTGGTTGTGGAAGTACTCGCCGTAGCGTTCCCGACCGAGTTTCGAGGCCTCGTAGGCGGTGTTTGTCGTGACAGGCATATCCTCCGGTGAGGGGTCGGTCCGGGAGCCGTAGATCGAGGAGGTCGACGCGTAAACGACGTGCTCACAGCCGTCCCGGCGGGCCTGGTCGGCGGTGTTGACAAACCCCTCGATGTTGACACGAGCCCCGCGGGTGGGGTCGTCCTCGTGCATCTTGTACGAGGAGAGCGCGGCGAGGTGAAAGACCACGTCGACGTCGGTCGGAAGGTCGTCGTCGAGCACGCTCGCCTCGACGAACTCGACGCCGTCGTCGAGGTTCTCGGGTGTTCCGAGATAGCGGTCGTCGAGAGCGATGACGTCGTTGTCGGGGGCGAGGCGGTTGGCGAGGTTCGAGCCGATAAAGCCCGCACCACCGGTGACGAGCACGCGAGCACCCTGCATAGTCGGGCAATCGGCGGGCAGGGCAAGAGCGTTCGGATCCCGGTTTGCCGGGCTCGTCCACCGTCACCGGGCCGGTGGCCGGCACGCCGGAACCGAGCGACGGGTCGCTGGAAACCGGGCGCTCACGAGCCCGCGTGCACGGACGCAGGCGCTTACCCGAAACGGCCGGACTCGGCGGGTTCGGTCGGGTCACCGCCGGGTTTAAGGAAACAAGCAGCGAACAGTACGTCATGTCATCCATCGAACTCACGCCGAGCCAACAGAACATCCTCCAGGAGCTTGTCAATCTCTACCAGGACGACGAGACCGCGGTAAAGGGTGAGGCGATCGCCGACCAGGTCAACCGCAACCCCGGGACGATCCGCAACCAGATGCAGAGTCTGAAGGCCCTCCAGCTGGTCGAGGGGGTACCAGGCCCAAAAGGTGGCTACAAGCCGACAGCAAAGGCCTACGACGCCCTGCAGATCCAGGACCTCGACCACGCCGCGGACGTCCCGCTCTTTCACAACGGCGACCTCGTCCCGGAGGCAAACGTCGAGGAGATCGACCTGACGAGTGTCCACCACCCCGAGGCCTGCCGCGCGGAGATCAAGCTCCGGGGCCCCGTCGGGAACTTCCACGAGAGCGATAAGGTGACGGTCGGCCCGACACCGCTCTCGAAGCTACAGATCATCGGCACCCTCGAGGGGAAAGACGACACCAACAACGTGCTCATCCTGACGATCGACGACATGCAGGCGCCTGTCGAGGAGCCCGCCCACTGAGGGGGTGTCAGACCGGAACCGCGCGTGGGTCGGTACCACGCCACCCGGGGTTGGGATTCCGTAGGGTTTGTATCGCCACACCACGAGACATCAGTATGGCAGAACAGGTCGTCGTGCTCGGCTCGGGGTATGGCGGGGCTGGGGCCATCAAGAGCCTCCAGTCCACACTCAACGGCGAGGCCGACATCACCTGGGTGTCGGACGTCGGCCATCACCTCGTTCTCCACGAGTCTCACCGCTGTATCCGTGACCCGACTGTAAAGGAGGAAGTGACCATCCCTATCGAGGAGATCAAGGCTCCGGACACCGAGTTTATTCAGGCACAGGTGGCCGACGTCGACGTCGACGACCGGACCGTCCACCTCGAGGACGAGACGACACTCGACTACGACTACGTCCTCGTGGCCATCGGCTCGCGGACCGCATTCTTCGGGATCGACGGGCTCGAGGAACACGCTCACACCCTCAAGTGTCTCGACGATGCACTGGGGATCCACGAGGACCTGACGGAGGCTGCGGAGGCGGCAACCCCCAGCGACCCGGCTCAGGTCGTCGTCGGCGGCGCCGGTCTCTCTGGCATCCAGACCGCCGGCGAGGTCGCGGAGTACCGCGACGAGCACGGTGCCCCGGTCGACGTTCACCTCGTCGAGGGTCTCGAGGAGGTCTTCCCCGGCAACGACCCCGGCATCCAGACCGCCCTGCGCAGGCGGCTAGAGGCCCGGGACGTCAACATCATGACCGGCGGGTTCATCAGCGAGGTCGACGAGGACACCGTCTACGTCGGCGAGGACACCCAACTCCCTTACGACGTGTTGGTCTGGACCGGCGGGATCACCGGCCGGGAGGCCGCGGAGAACTGCGCGGTCGACAAGGACGACCGTTCACACCGGTTCTACGCCGAACAGGACTTCCAGACCGATGACGAGCGGGTGTTCGCACTCGGCGACGCGGCGCTGGTGGACCAACCCGGCGAGCAGGAAGCCCCGCCGACCGCCCAGGCCGCCTGGCAGGCCGCCGAGGTGGCCGGCCGGAACATCGCCCACGCCGTCCGGGACCAGCCGCTCACGAAGTGGACACACAAGGACAAGGGGACGGTCGTCTCGGTCGGCGAGTCCGCCGTTGCCCACGACATCTTCATCGTCCCCTTCGTCGATACGTTCGGGGGCTTTCCCGCGAAGTTCCTGAAGAAGGCCATCGCCGCACGCTGGATCCGCGACGTCTCCTCCACCGGCCGGGCGCTGTCAGCCTGGTCGGATATGTAGCCGCCACTTTTTGCTGCGTCGGGTCTCGCACTCGCGCCTGCGGCGCGCGGATGTCTGCATGTTTCAACTGTCGATGCCGAGCCCCGCATGCCAGGCGTCGGCGCCTGATTCCTCGACGCGCTCGTCCATAGCCGCAAGCAGTGAGACCGCCAGAGTCGCGGTGCGGACAGCACGGCGTTCACCCTCGACACGGAACTCACCCGTGGTGCGGTCGGCGTAGACCGTACAGACCGCGCCGGCCCGGAGCCCGTAGATGTTCGCGAGGGTGAGGAGCGCGCTTGCCTCCATCTCGAAGTTCAGGACGCCGGCCGCGACGAGTTCCTCGATGTCGTCCTCGCTGCCCCGGGCGCGAAAGCCCTCGAAGCCGTCGCGGCTCTGACCGGCGTAGAAGGAGTCCGTCGAGGCTGTGAGGCCGACGTGGTAGTCGTAGTCCAGTCGCTCGGCCGCCGCGACGAGGGCGGCGACGACCGCGTGGTCCGCCACAGCCGGGTAGTCCCCGCGGATGTACTCCGCGCTCGTGCCCTCCTGGCGGACCGCCCCGCTCGTGATCACGAGGTCACCGATGTCGGTCTCGGGCTGGATCCCGCCACACGACCCCACACGGATGAGGGTGTCCGCGCCGACGCGGGCCAACTCCTCGACCGCGATGGCCGCGGAGGGCGAGCCGATCCCCGTCGACGTGACCGATATCGGCGTCCCGTCGTCGGTGCCGGTGGCCGTCCGGTACTCGCGGTGGTCGGCGACGACCGTCGCCTCGTCCCACTCGTCGGTGACCGTCTCGACCCGCTCGGGGTCACCGGGGAGGAGGACCGCGTCGGCAACCTCGTCGTCCCCGACCTCCAGGTGGTACTGGGTTTCGGCCTCACCGACCTCGTCGTCGGTGTCGTCGTGGCTCTCCCCACTCATCTGTCGAGGTGCTCGCGGGTGATGGTGTCGGGGAGGAGGTCGCCGAGCCGGTGTCTGGTGGGGTCGTCACCGTCACAGACGACCACGAGGTCCTCGTCACAGAACTCCGCGAGGGTCTGCCGGCACATACCACAGGGGGTGACACCGTCGCGGGCAGCCGAACTCACAGCAAGCGCCTCGAAGGAGCGGTGGCCGTCGGCGACCGCGCTCCCGATAGCGACCTCCTCGGCGTGGAGACTGTTCGAGTAGTTTGCGTTCTCGACGTTACAGCCCGTGTAGACGGTGCCGTCGTCCGCCCGGAGCGCGGCCCCGACCGCGTACTCCGAGTAAGGGACGTACGCAGCCTCGTAGGCCTCCCGTGCCGCGGCGAGCAGCTCCTGCATGGCCGGTTGTGGGGCCGGCCGGTCAAATAGCCACCGCCCTGTGAGACCGTGTCGTGACCGCCCCCTGTCCAACGAATCAAGGGCGTCCAGGTCTTACGGAAGGTATGGCGCAGCGGTCCCGCCTCGAACCGCCCGCGAGCCTCGTCGACTGGGGCATTCTCGTCTCGGTCACGGCGCTGGTCGTCACGGGACTCGTGAGTCTGGTGACCGGCACCGCGGGGGGTGCGTGGCTGTTTGTCCTCCACTCGGTCGGCGGGCTCGTCCTCGCCGTTCTGGTGGGGTTCAAGCTCCGGCGGGTCCGGCCCCGACTAACCCGGTCGAGCGCCTGGGACCGGGGAACTCCCGTCTCGGTACTCCTCGCCGCCCTCGCACTCGCCGCGCTCGTCACCGGCGTCTACTGGGTCGTTGCCGGCCTGGTCTGGGTTGGCCCCTTCACCCTCCTCACGGTGCATATGTTACTGGGGGTGCTAGTCGTCCCGGTGTTGCTGTGGCACTTCCGGCACCGCTTCCGGTGGCCCCGCCGGGCCGAGGTCGAGCGGGAGGGTCGGCGCAGCGCCCTCCAGTTCGGCGCCCTGCTGGCCGGCGGGACAGTCCTCTGGCGACTCCAGCAGGCGCTGGCCGGGGCCGGCCGGCGGTTCACCGGCTCGAAGGCGGCCGGCGGCGCGGGCAACGGCTTTCCCGTCACCTCCTGGGTCGCCGACGACCCCGAGCCCGTCGACACCGACAGCTGGCAGCTCTCCGTGGGTGGCGCGGTCGAGTCACCGGCGAGCTACAGCTACGACCAGCTGCTCGACGGGGCGAGTGAGGCACAGACGGCGGTGCTCGACTGCACGAGTGGCTGGTACGCCGAGCGCGAGTGGCAGGGGGTCAGCGTCGGTGACCTGCTCGACCGTTCGACCCCCGCCTCCGAGGGGGAGTGGGTTCGCTTTCGCTCCGTGACCGGCTACAAGTGGTCCGTTCCGGTGGAGGAGGCCCGGGAGTGTCTGCTGGCCACCCACGTCGACGGCGACCCGCTGACCCACGGCCACGGCGCCCCGCTGCGGCTGGTCGCGCCAGGCCGGCGGGGGTTTCAGTGGGTCAAGTGGGTCACGAGCGTCGAGGTCACCGAACAGGAGGACCTCTCACAGTGGGTCACCATCTTCGTCAGCGGGCTCTGATCACTCGGTGGCTGCCTCGACACACTCCCGGACGGTCGCCACGAGCGCGTCGACATCCTCGCTCTCGGCGTATATCCTGACGTAGGGTTCGGTCCCGCTGGGTCTGACGAGCGTCCACGAGCCGTCTGGCAGGTCGAGCCTGACCCCGTGGTCGGTGTCGACACTCGCCTCCGGGAACGTCCCGGGCAGAGTCTCCGTCAGTGCGGCCATCGCCGCGGCCTTCCGGTCGTCCGGGCAGGGGACCGACAGCTTCCGGTAGGGTCGCTCGGTCACCGACGCCCGGAGTGTGTCCAGCCCCTCGGCGGCGACCAGCCGGGTAAGGACGGCCGCGGAGGCGACGCCGTCGATCCAGCCGCCGAGCCCGGGGTGGATGTGTTTCCAGGGCTCGGCGGCGAAGGTGACCGCTGTCCGCTCGGCACCGTCGGCACGGACGGCTGCGACCCCCTCGTGGAGGGCGCCGAGTCGGACACGCTCGACGCGCCCGCCCGCGTCCTGCACGCGCTCGTCGACCCGGCCCGAGGCGTTCGGGGTCGTCACGACCACGGGGTCGGCGGCGTCGCTGGCCCGGGTGTAGTGCTCGGCGAGGATGGCAAGGACCGTGTCCTCGTGGACGACGTCGCCGTCGCCGTCGACGACCACGACCCGGTCGGCGTCGCCGTCATGACCGACCCCCAGGTCCGCGCCGTCGGCGACGAAGGCCCGCAGGTCCGCGAGGCTCTCCGGGGTCGGCTTGGACTGGCGGGCGGGAAAGTGCCCGTCGACAGTAGCGTTCAGCGCCCGCACCTCGGCGCCGAGCCCGGTCAACACCTGTGGGGTCGCGAGACTCGCCACCCCGTTGCCGCAGTCGACAGCCACCGTCAGACCGTCGGCGTCGGCCCCGTACTCGGCGGCGTAGTCGGTGACGGCGCCACGGTACGCGTCGAGGACATCGACGCGCTCGGTGCCGCCCCAGCGGTCCCAGTCGGCGCCCGGGGCGTCGACCCGCTGTTCGACGGTTCGCTCCGCGTCCCGGTCGTACTCGACACCGTCGGCAAACAGCTTCAGCCCGTTGTCCGCCGGCGGGTTGTGTGACGCCGTCACCATCACGCCGTGGCGCCCGCGGGAGGCGTCGGCGAGTGCCGGCGTCGGGAGCACCCCCGCGCGCCTCACGTCGGCCCCGCCGGCGAGCAGGCCGGCGGTGACGGCAGCGACCAGCGCCTCGCCCGTCTCGCGGCCGTCACGGGCGACGACGAACTCCCCGCCTCCGGCGGCGGTTGCGGCCGCCCGCCCGACCCGTACCGCCAGTTCGGGCGTCACCTCGGTGACCGGTCCACGTATCCCTGCCGTCCCGAACAAGTCCATACAGGTCTTTTGGGGTGGGCCACAAATAGCACCGCGGTTCCCGGTCACCGGATCCAGGGCTCGTGACCGGTGTGCAGAGCCGAGAGGTCAGGCGGGAGTCGGCTAGTCCGCGAACTCGTCGAGGTCGTAGTCGGAGATGTCGACGCCCTCCTCGGTGACCTTTGCGATGTAGATGCCGTTGCCCGAGCCGGTGTCGCGCTCGGCGGCCGCGGAGACACCGGCGGCGGCCACGTCGACGGCCTCCTCGGCGCTCATGTCGGGTTCGTAGCGGTCCTCGAGGGTGCCGTAGGCGACGGTCAGCCCGGAGCCGGTGACGGTGTAGTCGTCCTCCATCACGCCGCCGGCGGGGTCGATGCTGTAGACGTGGGTGCCCTCGTCGTCGACGCCACCGAGGATGGGGTTGATGGCGAGGAATGGGCCGCCGCGGGCGAAATTACCGGCAAGCGTCGCCAGCGCGTTGATCGACATCCGCTTGTCCCGGCGGGTCTCGTAGAGACTCGCCTCGGCACGCAGCGTCCGAATGAACGACTGGGCGCCACCGACCGAGCCGACGAGCGTGAGCGCGGCGGTCGGGTGGATCTGTTCGACCTTCTGGACGTTCTTGTTGGAGACGAAACGACCGCCGAGCGAGGCACGCATGTCCGTCGCCACGACGACACCGTCGTCGGCGGCGATGCCGATGGTCGTCGTCCCGGTCTTGTTGACCGTCCCGTCGTCTCGCTCGCGGTCGCCCTCCTGTGCGGGCAGCGACTCCAGCTCGGGCTCGTAAGGGCCGTGGTCGAACTTTGCCGCGGCGGGGTGACGCGGCGGTGTGATATCGTTATCCTGCATTATCGTTATTAGCGGTGGCAGCGAGTAATAACCTTCGGAAGCGCAGGAACCGGGGGTGGCTGGGCGCTCAGGTGGCCCGCTCGTAGGCCGACCCCAGCCGGCTGACGACGCGGTGGACCGGCAGTTCGAAGCCAAACTGGCGGGTCAACACCGCAAGCGGGAACAGCATGATA
>JAQCNN010000123.1 GCA_028275005.1 Salinirussus sp. | reverse complement strand
ACACCCCCGTCATGTGTGGGATCCTCGGCCCCGGGATGAGTACCGCCGAGGCCGAAGAGCGGGTCCCGAAGGGCGGCGAGGTCGTCGAGAGCGCCATCGACACCGTCCAGGAACTCGACCGGACGACCGCGGCCGAGCCGGTAGCCGGCCGCGAGCCGACACCCGACCCGGACTCAGACCCCGACCAATGAACTTTGACTTCGCAGACCGCGTCGACCGTGTATCGCCGAGTGCGACACTTGCGATCAGCAACAAGGCAAGCGCACTCGAGGCAGAGGGCGTCGATGTCGTCGACCTCAGCGTCGGCGAACCCGACTTCGACACCCCACAGAACATCAAGGACGCCGCCGAGGAGGCCCTGGAAGCCGGCAAGACCGGCTACACCACCTCCCAGGGGATCCCCGAACTCCGAGCGGCCATCGCCGACAAACTCGCCGCCGACGGGCTGGACTTCTATGGCCCCGAGAACGTGATGGTCACCCCCGGGGGCAAGCAGGCCCTCTACGAGGTCTTCCAGGCGCTCATCGACGGCGGTGACGAGGTCGTCCTGTTGGACCCGGCGTGGGTCTCCTACGAGGCGATGGCGAAACTCGCCGGCGGTACCCTGACGCGGGTGGACACCGCCCAGTACGACTTCCGACTGGAGGACGCGCTCGGCGAACTCACCGAGGCGGTCACCGACGACACCGAACTGCTGGTCGTGAACTCCCCGTCGAACCCGACGGGCGCGGTCTACTCCGACGCCGCCCTCGAGGGTGTCCGAGACCTCGCCGTGAAACACGACGTGACGGTCATCGCCGACGAGATCTACAAGGAGGTTACCTACGACGGCGTCACCGCCACGAGCCTCGGAGCCCTCGCGGGCATGCAGGACCGGACGGTGACGCTCAACGGCTTCTCGAAGGCCTACTCGATGACCGGCTGGCGGCTGGGCTACTTTGCGGCCCCCGAGGCAATCGTCGACCAGGCCGGAAAGGTCCACAGCCACTCCGTCTCCTGTGCGGTCAACTTCGTCCAGCACGCCGGGGTCGAGGCCCTAGAGAACACCGACGAGGCCGTCGGGGAGATGTGCAACGCCTTCGAGGAGCGCCGGGACATGCTGGTCGACCTGCTCCGGGACTACGGGGTCAGCGTCCCGAAGCCAACGGGTGCGTTCTACATGATGCCCGCCGTCGCCGACGACGACCAGGCCTGGTGTGAGCAGGCTATCGAGGACGCCCACGTCGCCACGGTGCCGGGCAGCGCCTTTGGCTCGCCGGGCTACGCGCGGATCTCCTACGCGAACAGCAAGGAGCGACTCCGGGAGGCGGTCACCCGGCTGGACGACGAAGGGTTACTGTAGCCAGCCTGGGACCCCGGACCGGAGACGGCTAGAGGACACTCACCTCAGCCGGTGTCGAACGGCGAGGCGGGTTCGGTCCCCAGGTCGGCGGCCCGGTCGCGGAGAAAGTCCGCCCGCGGCCCGAGTTCATCGGGTTCGTGGGCGTCAGTCCCGAGGGTGACCTCGACACCCCGGTCCAACAGCGCCTCCAGAAACTCGTCGGCGGGGTGGACCACACCGATCTCCCGGAGCGCCCGACCGGCGTTCAGCTCCGGGACAGTCCTGGAGTCCGTGAACGCGTCGGCGACCCGGCGGTAGTGGTCAACCGTCGACCGCCCCCGCAGCGAGTCGGTCCGCTCGACGAGGTCCGGGTGTGCGGCGATGGCAAAGAGCTCTGACTCGACCAGGTCGACGAGCGCGTCGTAGTAGTCGTCGACGAAGGCGTCGAGTTCACCCTCGTCCATGTCGGCGAACTCGCCGTCCCACTGGACAAACGTGTCGTCGACGGAGTGGACGCTACCGATGGCGTAGTCGAAGTCCACCTCGGCGAGAAAGTCGGCGATATCTTCCTCGGCGCGGGGGTCGTAGTCCATCTCGACGGCGTCGTAGACGTCGAGGTCGCCGCGCTCGTCTAGCCGGTCAATAGCCGCCCGGCGGCGCTCGTAGGTGGCGTCAAGGCTGAACCCCACCGCGTTCCGGTTGTGGCGCTGGCGCTCACTCACCGGGAGGATACAGTGGTCGGCGATCCCCACGGCGTCCAGCCCCGCGTCCTCGGCGGCGGCGACCATCCGGAACAGAAAGGCACCGTCGGAGTAGTTGGAGTGGACGTGGTAATCGCGCATCAGTCGTCCCCCCGTTCCGGGGAGCGGGTGGTCTGGTCGTTTGCCGGC
>JAQCNN010000109.1 GCA_028275005.1 Salinirussus sp. | reverse complement strand
ACTTTCAACATGGGGACGGGCTTCGTAGCCGCGGTTCCACCGGCCGAGGCGGAGGCGCTGGTCGCCGGGGGCGATGAGGCGCGGGTGGTCGGGACCGTCGAGGCCTCCGACAGTGACGGCGTCGTCGAGGTTCGCGGCCTCTCGCTTCGTTGACACGCCGTCACGAGTGACCGGCGCTGGGGCCACGCTTTTGTGAACGGCCGCCGTGACTTCGGTAGAGTCGCGGCACAACGCGGGCTGTCGCTCAGAGCGTGACTACGTGTGCTAGGAAACACAGAGGCAGTCGAAACCGTCGGCGGGCCCGCCAGGGACGGTGTTGGCGCGCTTGCAGGGACGCCACCGATCGTCAGTATCAGCGATATCCACGGCTACCTCGGGGCGGGCCGTAGCGCACTCCTGACACTGTCTGACCACCCCGACTACGACCCGGTCGTCGAGGCCGGACCGGACGGCCGGCTCCGGTGGGCCGGCAACGACTACGTTCTAGTGTTCAACGGTGACCTCGTCGACCGGGGCCCCGACAGCGACGGTGTCATGACAACGGCTGCTCGTCTCGCCGCACAGGCTGGCCCGGAGCGGGTCCGGGTGACGCTTGGCAACCACGAGATGGGGCTGCTCACGCCCGACCGGTTTGGCTGGGAGCAGTGGTACTCGGGGAGTCAGTCACCGGCCGAGCGACGGGCCTTCGTCGACCGGGTCCGCGCGGGGCACGTCGTCGCCGCGTACCGTGGCTACCGTGTCACCTACGCCCACGCCGGCCGGCCCGACCCGTACGACGCGGGAACGCTGAACGACCAGTTGGTCACCGCCGTGCCCGGCCTCAAGGCCGCCATCGGGACGCCCGAGGACCGTGACGCACAGCTGGCCACTATCGAGGCTTACCCCGACGTGTTCGGGTTGGGTGGGCGGACCGGACGCGGCCCCGGGGCGGGTGTCGCGTGGCTGGATTTCACCCACCTGCCGCGGACCGCCCCGCCACAGGTCGTCGGGCACACGCGCCACGACAACCCCACCCGGGAGGGGGCGGTCGTCTGCCAGAACGTGATCCGGAACAACGTCGACACCGACGGCGGCGAGGCGGTGCTGGTCGAGACACCGGACCGGCTGGTCGCACTCGGGCGCGACGGGAGAGGCGGGGTCAACGACCACGAGTTCTCTCTCCCCACGTGAGCCGGCCGCTAACTGTCCGTCGGCCCGCCTACCCCGGCCGCGCGCTCAGGAGATGTGCCGTGCAACGTCGGCCTCGGTGATGATCCCGACGGTCTCGCCGTCCTCGACGATCAGGACGGCGTCGTTGTGGTCGAGGTGGCTGTCGACGGCGTCCAGCGACGCGTCGGGTTCGACCGCGGTCATCGACTCGCCCATCACCTCGGCAACGGGGAGGTCACCGACGTTCTCCTCCGGCCGCTGGCGGATGTCGGAGGTCCCGATCAGCCCCTGTGGGGTCCCCTCACGGACGACCGGCACCTGCGAGTAGCCTTTCTCGTCCATCACCCCGGTGGTCTCGTGGACGGAGTCGTCGGGGGCGACGCTGACGACCGGCGAGTGCATCAGGTCCCGCGCCCTGAGGACCCCACCCTCCGCCTCCTCGAGGGCGTCGACGATCCGCCGGAGTGTCGAGAGCCGTGGGTCGACATCGCCACCCTCGATCCGGGCGATCAGGGGCTGTGAGACGTCGGCCCGCTCGGCGAGTTCGCTCTGGGTCAACTCCAACTCGGTCCGGCGCTCCCGGAGGTCCTCCGGCGTCGGGAGTTCCATATCTATGAATGCACGACAGTAATATAAAAACCCACCGACCGGCCGCCCGCGCGAGCTGACCGGGCTACTCCTCGCCGGTCTCGACGGTGTCGATAACCTTTAGCGGGACGTCCCGGAGCGCGCCGCCGATGTCGCTTTTGGCGATGCGCTGGGCGTGTTCCTCGCTCTCGGCGTTGAAGACGTCCATCTCGAGGACCAGCCCCACCAGGGCGGTGTCGGCGGCGACAAAGGCGGAGTCGAACGGCTCCCCACAGGCCGGACAGTCGGTGAAGCCGACCTCGACCTCGACGTAGTCCATCTCCTTCTCGTTGAGCCGCTTGCCGGCTTCGCTGACAGCCACGCCGATGGCGTCATCGATGTTCGACACGTCGTGAACCAGCCAGGCGGCCTCCAGCACGACCGTATAATTCATATCTACCTATCGCCCGGCCACCTACACGTCTCTTTTGGATCCCGACCGATCGCACCCGGCTGTCGGACGTGCCTGCACACCTATCCCCGACGCGGATGCCACCCCGATACAACTCATAACTTATGGAAACGTCGCCTGTCCCCTCTGGCTCGATTACACGAGCACCGGTCCTGGCCGCCCCCGCGGGGCGGTTCCCACCCGGTTTCACCAAACCGCAAGACTGCGCGCCTATCGACTCGTCACATCGCCCGGTACAGTTATATACCGACAGCGGTTGAGTCTGAACCAGACCGATGGCATCCCGCCCGTACACCGCAGTGCTGTTCGTGCTGTACCAGCTGAGTCTGTTCGCCGGTATCATGCTGTTCCCGCTTGCGGTGTTGACCCGCCAGTTTGGCTTCGAACTGCCGGTCCACCGCGTCGTCAGCCGGCTGGGGTCGGCCTACGAGCGGGCCACCTGAGCGCCCAGCCACCCCCGGTTCCTGCGCTTCCGAAGGTTATTAC
>JAQCNN010000101.1 GCA_028275005.1 Salinirussus sp. | reverse complement strand
GTCAGGTCCTGTCCGGCGGCCCACTCGGTGAGACGGTCACGGATTGTGGTGACGCTGTCGGGGTCCACGTCGACGGCCGTGTAGTGTGTCCGCCCGGGCGGCAGCAGGTCCCACTCGAGGAGGCGCTCGACCATCGTGCCGACCCCGGCTCCCACCTCGACGACCCGGAGTGTGTCCTCGGCGGGGGTCTCCTCGGCCAGCCCCGCGGAGAGACGCTCGAGCAGGCGTCGGTCCAGCCCGCGGTCGTCGACGCCTCGTTTGGCGGCGAGATACCGCTGGAAGTCGGTGTCGGTCACGACCGTGCCTCCCGGCCGGTGTCGCCGCTTGGGCCGGTCTCGGTGTCCGCGTCGGCAGCCTCGTGTCCCCCCTCGCCGGCCCGTGCGACCCGAGCGAGCAGGGACCGGACCTCGGATGCGGTCTCCGACCAGTCCGGGTGTGAGTCGTACCGGTCCCGTGCGGCCGTACCCATCCGGGTCAGGCGGTCACGGTCACGCCCCAGCGCGTTCAGGCTCTCGGCGACCGCCGCGGGGTCATCGGGGTCGACGAGCACACCCGTCTCGCCGTCGGCGACGACCTCTGCTGCGCCGCCGGCGGCGCTGGCGACGGCCGGCAGTCCAAAGCCCATCCCCTCCAGGTAGACGATGCCGAACCCCTCGTGACGCGAGGGGACGGCGAGGACGTGACTCTCCTGTAGCGTCGCCGCGAGGGCGTCGTCGGACAGTTCCCCGGCGAATGTCACCCGGTCGGCGAGGCCGTGGTCACGGGCGCGAGCCCGCACGCTGTCGTAGTACTCCTGGTCGACAGGCCGGCCAACGGCCGTCAGGTGGACCGGGGTATCGACGCGTGCCAGGGCGTCGACAAGCGTGTCGAGCCCTTTTCGGGGGGTGACGTTGCCAACAAAGACGACCTGGAGTGGCTCCTCCTGGGCACGACGGCGGACCTGTGTGTCGTCGACGGCGGGGTCGAACCGGTCGCCGGCCGGCGGCGCGACGAGTGTGTCCGCCGGGTCGACACCCAACGCCGTGACGGCGTCACAGGTCGCGTGGCTGTTACAGACAACGGCGTCGACCCCCGAGAGGTACCGGGATTCGAGCCGCCGGTACACCGGCGCCAGCGGCCGGGCCTCGCTGGCCCGGAGGTGATGGACGATACTCACCACCGGATAGGGTAACCCCTGTGTGTGGCCGAGCAGTGACGGGTGGGCGAGTTCGTCCTGTAACATCACGTCCACGTCGGTCGCGAGGCGCTCGCGGACCTGCGGGGAGAGCGAATCGAGCAGTCCCCGGGGGTAGGAGCGCCAGGGCAACGAGATTACCTCGACCTCGTCGCCGGCGGCCTCCAGCTCCTCGAGGAGTCGGCGGTCGTACCGGAACCCGCCGGACCGCTCGTCGAGGTCGCCGTACAGCGTCAACCCGACCCTCATACCGCCGCGTCGTAGCCGGCAGCGGCCTGGTCGTCCTCCCAGACCGTCACCGCGAGTTCGGTCACGGTCTCGCTGGTGACCCGGTCGGTCACACGGCCGAAGGTGACGCGCGCGAACCGCTCGACACTGGGGTTGTACCCCTCGAACTCCGGGAGGTCGTTGAGCATCGTATCCCGGTAGCGGTCGGCCAGGTCCGACAGCGCGGCTTCCGCGTCGTCGATGTTCACCAGGTAGTCGTACTCGTTCAGCGCCGGCCCGCGAAACTCCAGTTCGACCTCGTAGTGGTGGGAGTGGGGCTCACCCTCCGGGCCCGGGTCCGGAACTGTGAGGTAGTGCTGGGCGACAAAGTCCGTCCGCACCGTCGTTGTATACATCCCTGAATACATCGGGCTCCGGCTACCTAAATCTCCGGTCGACCGGGGGCGTCTCATACTGCCGGCTGTACGTCTGTGAGGAATTTCACGACCCCGGGGTCGCGGATATCTTCGGGCAGTTACAGCCAGCAGTATCAGTCCCGGTCGTAGGTGAACGCCACCTGGATGGCGCCGTCCTCGCGGTTCTCGAGCATGGCGTAGGCGTCCGCGGCCTCCTCGACGGGGACACGGTGGGTCAACAGCGCCGGGAGGTCGGCGTCGGCATCGCCCAGCCAGGAGCGGACGTACGCCAGCCGGCGGTCCTTGTCCCACCGGTCGGCGTGGTCGGGGTCGACCCGGCTGACCTGGCTGCTGCGCACCCGGATGTGGCTGCGGTGGTAGCGCCCACCCAGGTCGAGTTCGGCGGGCTTGGTGCCGTACCACGAGCCGACGACCACCCGGCCGGCGTAGCCGGTCGTCGCTATCGCGTCGTTCAGCGCCGCCGGCGAGCCCGAGAGTTCGACCGCGACGTCTGCGCCGTCGTCGTCGACGGTCGCCTCCACCTCGGCCGGCGGGACAGCGCGGTCGGCGCCGAACGCCCGGGCCTGCTCGCGGCGCTCGGGCACCCGGTCGACGGCCACCAACTCCGCGAGGGGGAACTCGGCGAGGATGGCTGTCGTCAACAGTCCGACCGCCCCCTGCCCAAAGACGGTGACCCTGGCACCGGGCCGGGGGCGGGCGTCCATCGCGAAGCTGACCGCCGCCTCGGCGTTTGGGAGCAGGAGCGCCCGCTCGGTCGGCAGGTCCGTCGCGACGAGGTCCGCCGGCTCGGCGAGGAAGTGACTCTCGTGGGGGTTGAACGAGAACACCTGGCGGTCGAGCCAGGACTCCTCGACCCCCTCACCGAGTGCCGTCACCCGCCCGACGGCGGCGTAACCGTACTGCAGCGGATAGGAGAGTGTCCCCCCGAGCGCGTCGATAGTCTCGTCGGCGCGCATCGACCCGGGGACCTCCCCCCGGTAGACCAGCAGCTCGGTGCCCGGGCTGACCGCGGATAGCTCGGTCCGAACCCGGACCTCGCCGGGGCCGGGGTCGGGCACCGGCCGCTCGCGGACGGTCACCGACTCCGGCTCGGAGAAGTACAGCGAGCGGGCGGTCATCGCGGGCACTGACCTCCAGGGCGGTACAGCGTCTCCGGACAGCGAGCGTACAGGCGCGAGCCCTTCAAATACACGGCGCAAACCAGGAGGGTCTGTCACTAAAACCTGTGGCTATCCGAGATACCCGAGCGCGGCCAGTCGGTCGCGGTCACTGCCGCCGTAGACCCGGGAGACCGGGAGCGGCTCCGGCGGTTCGTGGTCGGGGTCGCGGGTCCGGCGGTCCTCGCCCGTGGTCTCGGCCCAGGGGACCCGCAACAGCGCGGGCACCGGGGTGTGCATCGGGTGACCGTACAGCCCCCACTCCCCGAACAGGTTGGCGTGGTCGGCCGTGATAGCCACCCGGCCGGCGACGTTCTCGACCAGGGTTGCCACCTCCGCCAGCACGTACCGGAGATTCGCGCGGTAGGCCGTCCGGACGCGCTCGGCTGACACCTCGCCGCGGCGGAGTAACACCCACGGGTTGGTGTCACTGCTCGCCGCACCGCTTCTGGTGAGGCCGTCGTCGCTGGCGAGCGGGTCCGGGACGAACGGGTGATGGGGCTGCATGTAGTGGACGACCAGCCGGTCGGGGTCGCGCTCGCGGGCGGTCGCCACCGCACGGTCGGTGACAGCCCGCGCCGGCACCGTGTTGTGTTCCTCGTCCCAGGCGTACTTCCAGACCTCGTCGAGCGCGGCGAAGGCCGTGGCGTCGAGATACCGGTCGGTCCAGGTGTTGCCCGTCACCATCACCGTCCGGTCGACCGGGGCCCGCGCGGGGTCGAAGGTCCGCTCTAGCCACTCCGATGAGGACGACCCGACCGACCGGACCGCGCCGACCTCGCCGACCGCCGAGACGTCGGCGGCGACCCGCCGGAGCGTGTCGACCCGGCAGCCGTCCAGGACGACCAACACGTCCCACTCGCGCTCGTAGACGCTGGTTCCGTAGGGGAGGCGGCGGCCAACAGCCTGTAGCGCCCGGAGGTAGGCCGTCCCGAGCAGTCCCATACCCTGTTCTCGCACACGAGCAGTTGTGGCGGCAAGCGCAAAGCTCTCTCGGCTCGGCGGCGGCACTTATGCGTTTGGCGCCCCGGGTGGGTGGTGTGAACTGTCTGTTTGTCGGGGCCGGCGCAGTCGCGGCCGACTACGCGGCGGGGCTCGCGGAGAGCCCGCTCTCGCTGGCGGGCGTCTGTGACCTCGACCCGGAGCGCGCAGCGGCACTGGCCGGCGACCACGGCGCCCGCGAGTTTACCGACCTCGACCGGGCGCTGGCGACGGTCGACGCCCCGGTGGTGGTGAATCTGACCGGGCACGCGGCCCACGCGGCCGTGACCGAACAGGCACTGACCGCCGGCCGCCACGTCTACTCACAGAAACCGCTGGCGCTGGATGCCGACCGCGCGCGGGAACTGGTCGCGACCGCCCGCCGTCGCGGTCTCGGGCTGGCGTGTGCGCCGGCCGTCGGCCCCGCCCAGCGGCTCGCCGGCCGCACACTCGCCGACGGGCGGACGGGGACGGTCCGGCTCTGCTACGCACACGCCCACGTTGGCCGGGTCACCGAGTGGCACGACCGGCCGGCGTCCTTTCTGGAGGTTGGGCCGCTGTACGACGGCGGTGTCTACCCCCTCGCGCTGCTGGTCGCGTGGTTCGGCCCCGTCGAGCGGGTCCGAACCGCCGACAGCCTCGATGTGTGGCCTGACCGTGAGGACCGGACGCCGTCGGCGCCGAGTCACATCGAGGCGACGCTTGCCTTTGCCGGCGGGCCGGTCGCCCGGCTGAGTGCTAGCCTCTACGTCCCCCACCGTGCCCGGGAGTTCTACGGGCTCGAGTTCCACGGCGACGACGGCTCCGTCTACCTCGGCGACACCGGCGCCCTCGGGACCGACCGCGACACCGTCCAGTTCGGCCGCGCCGGCCGAGGCTACACCCCGGTCCCGCCACAGGCCCCACCGACCGAGCGGGACCGCCTCGACGCCGTCGAGGCGTTCGCGACAGCTATCGCCGCCGGCGACCCGCCGCGAGCCGGCGGGCGCCGGGCCTCTCACATCGTCGCGGTGTGTAACGCCATCGAGCGGGCGGCGGAGACCGGCGAGCCGGTCGCCGTCGACGGGCACGGCGCGACCGCCGACCCGGTGCCCGCACCGGTCGGTCGGCCGGCGGGCAACGGGCGACACGCAGCGGCAAACGGTGACAGGGACGGCCCGCCCGGCCGGGACGCCGCTATCCGGCTCCCGCCGGTCGGTCTCGGCTGCTCGCGGTACCGTGGCGAGGAGTACGTCGACCGGGTCGACTCCATCGCGCAGGCGCTCGACGCGGGCTACCGGCTGCTTGACTCCGCGGAGCTGTACGGCAACGAACACCGGATCGGCGACCTGCTGGCGGCGCCCGGGACACCCGACCGCGACCACCTCTTCGTGCTCGGGAAGGTCTGGCGGACGAATCACCGTCGTGAGCACCTGCTCGAGGCGTGTGCGGGTAGCCGCGAGGAGCTCGGGGTCGAGACGCTCGACTGTTATTCGCTTCACTGGCCGGCGGCGTGGGCCCACCAGGGTGCCCTGGAGCGGCTGGCCGAACAGCCGGTCGAGCGCCAGGAGGCGCTCACGTTCCCGACGGACGCCGACGGCGAGCCGGTGACGGCGGACGTGTCACTGGCCGAAGCCTGGGAGAATCTCGAAGCCGTCCACGAGCGCGGGTGGGCACGCACCCTCGGGGTGTGTAACGTCTCGGTCGACCAGCTCCGGACGGTGCTCCGGACCGGCTCCGTCCCGCCGGCGCTGGTCCAGGTGGAGGTCCACCCCTACCAGCCCCGGCCCGAACTCGTCGAGTTCTGTCACGACCGGGGGATCAGGGTCGTCGCCCACTCCCCGCTGTCGGCGCCAGGGCTGCTCGAGGAGCCGGTCCTGGCGGCGGTCGGGGAGGAGGAGGGGCTCTCGCCGGCAGGTGTCGTCATAGCCTGGGCTGTCACCCGTGGTGTCGTCCCGATCCCATCGAGCACGGACCCGGACCACCTGGTCGCGAACCTGGCCGCCGGGAGCCGACGGCTCCCGGCCGAGGCGATGGGACAGGTCGGGTCACTGCGCGACCCGGCCTTCGAGCGGTGACAGGCTACTGAGGCGGTCACCCGGTCGGTTGACGGCCGTCGGACAGCAACAGCGGGCAGGTCAGGGTTCGGGCCGGCGGGTCCTGGCGAACACGGGGGTTTCCGGCTCGGGACACACCGGGACCCTGCGCCGGGAGGGCGGGATTTAGCACTGTGGGCCCCACACGGCTGCACACTCATGGCTCCGCCGAGGGGAGACACGAGTGTCTCGAAGGCCAGGGGTAAGCCGGTCGGGGGTGAGTCGCCGGCGACAGGTGGAGGCCGGGTACCACGGCTATTTATTCCGATGAAACGCGAATATGAGGTATGGAGAGCGAGCCTTCCCCAAAGCGGTTCCGCGAGCTCATGCTGGACAACGAGCCGGGGTTTGCGGACGTGCTGGCCTGTGTGTTCAACGTCCAGGACCACGAGGTCCGGACCTATCTGGTCCTGCTCGAGGCGCCAGGGAGCACCGTCGCCGAGCTGGCCGACCGGCTCGAACGGGACCGGTCGAACGTCAACCGGTCGCTGTCGACACTCCGGGAGAAGGAACTCGCCGGCCGGGAGCGCCGGTTACTCGACGACGGCGGGCACGTCTACCAGTACACCGCAACCCCGCTGCCGGAGGCCCGTGAGCTGATGCACGAGACACTCGACCAGTGGACCGCCTACGTCCACGAACGGATCGACGAGTTCGGGCCCGAGTCGGTTCCCGACGGCTGAGCCTGCCCCCGGTCTCGCGGGGGTACGGTCGGCCGGCACGCAACCGTCCCACTTTTGCCCGCTCAGACCGTCGCCCCGGTAATGGCTGACCTCCGGCTTACCAGCGCGGAGCCCGCCGCCGCCGCGAATGGCGCCTGGCTCACCTGTATCGAGTGTGGCGAGACGTTCCCACCCTTCGAGGAGGTGCGCTACACCTGTGATGACTGTGAGGGGCTACTGGAGGTCCGCTACGCCGACCTGCCCACCTGGGCGGATTTCCGGGACGACCGTCGGGGCGTCTGGCGGTACGCTGCCGCCCTCCCCTTCGAGGAGGGGGTCTCACTGCCCGAGGGTGACACGCAACTCCACAACGTACCCGGGCTGGAGGCCGAGACCGGGCTCGACCGTCTCCGGGTGAAACACGAGGGGATGAACCCCACCGGGTCGTTCAAGGATCGCGGGATGACCGTTGGCGTCCGCGTCGCAAAGGAGGTCGGGGTCGACCGGTTGGCCTGCGCGTCGACTGGCAACACCTCCGCGGCGCTTGCGGCCTACGGCGCCCGCGGCAACATGGAGACGCTCGTGCTCCTCCCACAGGGGAAGGTCGCGGCGGGAAAGGTCGCCCAGGCCAGCCTCCACGGCGCCCGCATTCTCGAGGTGGACGGGAACTTCGACACCTGTCTCGACATCGTCCAGGACCTCGCCCAGCGGGGGGAGGTCTACCTCCTGAACTCGCTGAACCCCTTCCGGCTCGAGGGACAGAAGACCATCGGGCTCGAGGTCTTGGAGCAGTTCCACAGGGAGGAGGGCGCCTATCCGGACCGGATCGTCCTCCCGGTTGGCAACGCCGGCAACACCGCGGCGCTGTACAAGTGTTTCCGGGAGCTGGTCCGAAGCGGCGCGCTCACCGAAGAGGAGGTGCCCGCGCTGACGGGCGTCCAAGCCGCAGGGTCCGCGCCGATGGTCGAGGCCATCGAACACGGCTGGGAGGAGACCGAACGCTGGGAGGACGTCGAGACGAAGGCAACGGCGATCCGGATCGGGAACCCCGTCAACGCCCCGAAGGCGCTGCCGGGGATCCGGGCGACCGGCGGGACGGCCGTTGCGGTCACCGACGAGGCCATCCAGACCGCACAGCGCGACCTCGCGGAGGAGGGTGTCGGCGTCGAGCCGGCCTCCGCCGCCTCGGTCGCCGGTGTCCGGAAGCTCCGCGAACAGGACGTCGTATCCGCCGACGAACAGGTCGTCTGTCTCACCACCGGTCACCTGCTGAAGGACCCGGCCGCGGCCGTCGAGGCCGGGAGCGAGCCCGAGCCCGTGCCCGGGGACACCAAAGGCGTGCTCGCCCACCTGGGTGACTGAGCCACGCCGCCGGGCGTCGGTGAACGGCAGGATTAGCCGGTTTCGTCTGTCGTCTCCGGAGCGTCCGCCCCGGCCGGCCGGTCCGCGTCCGTCGGCCGCTCGGCTGTGTCCTCGCTCTCGCCGCCGTCCTCGGTCTCGTCACCGTCGGTCAGTTCGCCGGTCATCCCACCGCGGGCGGGGTGGTCGGGGACCGGCATGAACACCTTCGCGATGTAGTCGAGGATCCGGTCGCGCAGTCCCATGCCGGCCGTAGGTCGTCCTGACCAATATGTCCAGGGGGTCGTCCGGCCTGCGGGGGCGACGCCCCTGCTGTCCGGGTCGGGTCATCCAGCCTGTCAACAGCACGGGCGGCCCGACCGCCAGTGGGACCGACGGGGGCGAGGCACGGGTCGAGCCCGTGGCTCACACCCCGTTGTCGAGTGAGATGTACGTTGTCTTCATGACGCGCTCGTCGGTCTCGAGTTCCGCGAGCACCTCGTCGGGGACGGGCTGGTCGAGGTTGTACACCGACAGCGCCTCGCCGCCGATGGTCTCGCGGCCGTTGAACATCCCGGCGATGTTGAGGTCGTACTCGCCCAGGGTGGTGCCAATAGAGCCGATGACCCCGGGGCTGTCCTCGTTGCGGACCGCGAGCATGTGGCCGTGAGGGATGGCGTCGATCCGGTAGTCGTCGATCCGGACGATACGGGAGTCCCCGCCGGCGAACTGGGTGCCACAGACACTGACCTCGCGGTCCTCGTCGCCGACCGTCACCGTGACCAGCGACTGGAAGTCCTCGGCCTGGCGGGTCTTCGTCTCGGTGACATCGATCCCCCGGTCCTCGGCGATCCCCGGGGCGTTGACGGCGTTGGCCTGCCACTCGAGGGGCTGGAAGACACCTTTCAGCGCCGACGCCGTGACCAGGTCGACGTCCTCCTCGGCAACCTCGCCGGCGTAGGCGGCTTCGATGCGCTCGACGCGGTCGTCGAACATCTGGACGGCGATCTTTGCGGCGGTCTCCGCGAGCCCGATGTAGGGCTCGATGGCCGGAAAGGCGCTCTCGTCGACCGAGGGGGCGTTCAGCGCGTTCACGACCGGCTCGTCCTCGAAGGCGGCGAGCACCTGCTCGGCCGTCGAGACGGCGACGTTCTCCTGGGCGGCCTCCGTCGACGCACCCAGGTGGGGTGTGACGATCACGTCGTCGACCGAGAGCAGGGGGCTGTCCGGGGAGACAGGCTCCTCGGCAAAGACGTCCACAGCCGCCCCCTTCAGCGGGCCGTCCTCGACGGCTGCCGCGAGGGCTGTCTCGTCGACGATCCCCCCGCGGGCGCAGTTGACCACGTACCCCTCCCCGAGTTTGGCGAGTTCCGCCTCGCCGACCATATTCTCGGTCTCGCTCGTCAGCGGCGTGTGAATCGTGAGAAAGTCGGAACGCTCCAAGCAGGCGTCGAGGTCGTCGACCAGCGTCGCGCCGAACTGCTCGGCGCGCTCCTCGCTGATGTAGGGGTCAAAGACAACCAGGTCGGTCCCCAGCGAGGCCAGTCGCTTGCCGACCTCCTGGCCGACCCGGCCAAAGCCGACGATACCCAGCGTCTTGTTGTTGACCTCCGTCCCCAGAAAGTCGCCTTTGGCCCACTCGCCGGTGATGAGCCGGTTGTGGGCCTGGGGGATCGACCGGGCGGTCGCAAAGGCCATCGCGACGGTGTGCTCGGCGGCGGCCCTGACGTTTCCCTCCGGGGCGTTGGCGACGATGACCCCGTGTTCGGTGGCGGCGTCGATGTCGATGTTGTCGACCCCGATGCCCGCCCGGCCGACGATCACCAGGTCGGGGGCCGCCTCGAAGAGCGCGGCGTCGACGGTCGTGCCCGACCGGACGACCAGTGCGTTGGCGTCCGCGACCGCCTCGTGGAGCGCCGCCCCCTCGATATCGTAGGCCGTCTCTACCTCGTGACCGGCCGTCCGGAGCCGGTCGATCCCCGCGTCGGCGATGGGGTCGGTGACGAGTATCCTCATACCCAGGGGAATCAGCGACCGGTAAAAACGGTTGTCTTTCGGCGCACGCGGGGCTGTGCGCGACAGCAGTCAACGGGAGCGGAGCTACCGCCAGGCCGGGAGCGAGACGGCGTCACCGAGTGGCAGTGTGAGATAGGCGTCGTCCCGGCTAACGTCGGCGATCACGAGTGTCTGCACCGGGCCATCCTCGACAGCGGCCATTACCTCCGCGTCGGTTCCCACCCCCGACGCCGGGACAGCGTCAGTCTCCATGCGTGTGAACATGTAACACTCGTATATAACTCCTCCGGAACACCACGGCGGTGACCGCCGGAGAGCGCGCAGACGGTTGGTCGGCGGACGGACCCCCGCGGGTGCCAGGCGGGGCGGCGAAGGGCCGGCTCGCCGAAGTGCAAGGACTTAGTGGGTGCGGCGTGGAATGGTGGCAGTATGAACGTCGTAGACGTCATGACGGCCCGGGCGGACACCGTAACGGTAGAGGTGCCGGGCACCCGCGACGATGTACTCGAGTACCTACAGGGTGGGTCGTTCTCCTCGGTCCCCGTCGTCAAGGACGGCGCGGACGGCGAGGAGTACCGCGGGCTGGTCACCCGGGACGCCCTCATCGACCGGCCCGACGAGGACCAGCTCGCCATGCTCGCCGAGGAGGTCACCACGACGACCGCCGACACCGCAATCGAGACGGTCGCCCGCCGGATGGTCGAGACCGGCGACCGCCGGGTCCCCGTCGTCGACGGCGGGCTCGAGGGGATCGTCACCGTCACCGACGTGGTCCGGGCCATCGCCAACGACGACCTGCCCGGTGACACGGCGGTCGACGCCGTCGCCGGCCGCGAGGTCAACTCCGTCTACGCCGGCACGCCTCTGCCCGTCGCCGAGCGGGAACTCTCCTTCGCCCGGGTGCCGTACGCCATCGCGCTCGACGACGAGGGGGAGCTGACCGGGATGTTGACCGAGGTGGACGTGCTGGATGTCGCCCGGGTCGTCGAGGGCGAGGCCGACACCGGCGAGTCGATCGCGAACCAGGACGACGAGTGGGCCTGGGAGGGGATCAAGGCCGTCGGCAACCGGTATATGCCGACCCGGAACGTCGAGCTTCCCGCCGAACCTGTCGCGGAGTTCATGACACCGGATCTGGTGACCGTCGGCAAGCGCCGGACCATCCGGGACGCCGCCCAACTCCTTCTCGAACACGACATCGAGCAGGTCCCGGTCGTCACCGGTGACGAGCTCTACGGCGTCGTCAGGGACATCGAACTGCTGGAGGCGCTATGAGCGAGGGCAACAGCACAGCCGGCGGGAACACCGAGGGGCGGCGGCTGGCCGAACTCGCCAAGCGTCGTGGCTTCTTCTTCCAGAGCTCCGGCGCATACGGCGGCGTCGCCGGCTTCTACACCTACGGTCCACAGGGGGCGACCCTGAAGACGAATCTCGAGGAGGCCTGGCGGGACCGCTTTGTCACCCGGGAGGGCCACATGGAGATCGACGCCCCCGACGTGATGCCCGAGGCCGTCTTCGAGGCCTCCGGCCACCTCGACACCTTCGACGACATGATAGTCGAGTGCCCGGCGTGTGACGCGACCCACCGGGCCGACCACCTCATCGAGGACGCCACCGACATCGAGGAGGCCGAGTCGATGGCAAACGAGGCGGCGATGGAGGTTATCGCGGACCACGAGGTCGGCTGTCCATCCTGTGGGGAGCCCCTCGCCGACGAGCCCGTCGACAACTTCAATCTCATGTTCGGGACGAACATCGGGCCGGGCGACGCCGCGCCGGGGTATCTGCGCCCCGAGACCGCCCAGGGCATCTTCGTGGAGTTCCCCCAGCTTGCGGAGTACGCCCGCAACCAGCTGCCATTCGGCGTTGCACAGGTCGGGAAGGCCTACCGCAACGAGATCAGCCCCCGGAAGTCGCTGGTGCGGGTCCGGGAGTTCACCCAGGCCGAACTCGAGCACTTCGTCGACCCCGAGACCGACGAGCCGCCACTGGAACGGGTTGCGGACGTGGAGTTACCCCTGTACGCCGCCGCGGCACAGCAGCGCGAGGAGGGCACGGCCGTCGAGATGACCGTACAGGAGGCCGTCAACGAGGGCGTCATCGAGAGCGAGTGGGTCGCCTTCTACCTGGGGCTCGCGGCGGGCTGGTACGACCGGGTCGGCGTCGACATGGACCGGTTTCGCTACCGCCAGCATCTCCCCGGTGAGCTCTCTCACTACGCCTCGGACTGCTGGGACGCGGAGTCCGAGGTCGACGGCGACTGGGTGGAGGTCACCGGCTTTGCCTACCGGGGTGACTACGACCTGACGAACCACGCCGCACACTCCGGCGAGGACTACGACATCTTCAAACAGTACGACGAGCCGGTCACCGTCGAGCGCCCGACGGTCGACCCCGACATGAGCGAACTCGGCCCGACGTTCGGCGGCGAGGCGGAGGCGGTCGCGGAGGCGCTGGCCGACCTCGCCGGTCGCAACCCGGATGCCTTCGAAGGCAACACGGTGACCGTCGAGGTCGACGGCGGGGAGCGGACGGTCCCCGTCGAGCAGACCGGCTTCGCGGTCGAGGAGGTGACCGAGGCCGGCGAGCGGGTGACCCCACACGTCGTCGAGCCCTCCTTCGGTGTGGGCCGGCTGGTCTACACCGTCCTGGCACACGCCTACGAGACCGACGTGGTCGACGGCGAGGAGCGGACCTACCTCTCGCTCCCGTCGGCCCTGGCGCCGACGACAGTCGGCGTGTTCCCGCTGATGGACCGCGACGGGCTCGGCGACCGGGCCCGCGAGGTCGCCACACAGCTGCGCGAGGCCGGACTCGCCGTGACCTACGACGACTCGGGTGCCATCGGCCGCCGCTACCGCCGACAGGACGAGGTCGGCACGCCCTTCTGTGTGACCGTCGACTACGACACCCTCGGCGAGGGTGACAGCCCCGACCTGGCGGGGACCGTCACTGTCCGGGAGCGTGACACGACGTCCCAGCGCCGGGTCGCCGTCGAGGAGCTGTCCGAAACGCTACAGTCGCTCCGGAGGGGTGATATCGGGTTCGGGGACCTCGGCTGAGGGATGGACTACGGCCGCCGGCTCGCACACGTCAGCGGGGTCGCCGTGCCAGGGCTGTACCTCGCCGGTCTCGTCGAGTGGCAGACAGTCAGATACTTAATCGCCGCGGGTGCCGCCCTCGCGGTTGTCCTCGAGCTGGCCCGGCTGTTCGCCGGGCTGGACTGGGTGGTGTACGACCGGCTCACCCGCGAGTACGAGCAGGACAACCCCGCCGGCTACGCGCTGGCGGTCGTCTCGGCGGCCATCGTCGGCTGGACCTTCCAGCCGGCGGTCGCCGTCGCCGCCTACCTCCTGTTGGGTATCGCCGACCCGCTTGCGGGCGTGCTCTCGGAGGCAGAGGGCCCGGACACCCGCAAGTCCGCCGGGGTGATGATGGTCACCTTCGCGGTCTGTGTGCTGATTGCCCTGCCCTTCCTCCCCCCGCGGGCCGTCTTGCCCGTCGCGGTCGTGGTGGTCGCCGCCGACGCGTTCAAGCCCCGCGTCCACGGCTACGTCATCGACGACAACTTCTCGATCCCGGTGGGGGCGGCCGTGACCGGCTGGCTGCTCGTGACCTACGTGCCGCCGCTGGTCTGAGGACCACTTTCACCCCGCCACCCGCACCCTTAACCCCGCAGACCGGTTACGAGCGGCCGAATGGCGACTGGCGCCGAGCACGACACCGAGACGATCGACCGCCCGCTTCTCGTCCCCGAGACCCTGGAGCGGCGGACCTACCAGCTCCAGCTGGCCGAGGCCGCGACCGGCGGGCACACGCTGGTCTGTCTCCCGACCGGGCTGGGAAAGACGGCGGTGAGCCTGCTGGTGACCGCCCACCGGCTCCACGAGGCCGGCGGGAAGTCACTGCTGCTCGCGCCGACGAAACCGCTGGTCGCCCAGCACGCCGACTTCTACCGGGAGGCCCTCGACATTCCGGACGAGGCGGTCGTGGTCTTCACCGGCGAGGTCAGCCCCGACGACCGGGCAGCTCTCTGGGCTGACGCGCGGGTGGTCATCGCCACCCCACAGGTCGTCGAGAACGACCTCGTCGGCAACCGGGTTTCGCTCTCGGCGGTCACGCACTGTACCTTCGACGAGTGTCACCGCGCGACCGGCGACTACGCCTACAACTACATCGCAGAGCGCTACCACGCCGACGCCGACCAGCCCCTGGTGACGGGGATGAGCGCCTCGCCGGGCGACGACGAGGAGAGTATCCTCCAGGTCTGTGAGAACCTCGGGCTCGGTAACGTCGAGGTGATGACCGAGGCGGACGCCGACGTCGCGGCGTACACCCACGACACGAGCGTCGAGTGGGAGCGCGTCGAGTTGCCCGAGACCGTCGAGGAGGTCCGGGGCGCGCTGAAGGAGGTCGTCCGGGACCGGCTGACCCAGCTCAAAGAACTCGGCGTCACCTCGACCACCCAGCCCGACGTCTCCGAGCGGGAGATCCACAAGATCCAGGGACAGCTCCGGGAGCTGATGGACAACGACCAGTCCGAGGGCTACCAGGGGATGAGCCTGCTCGCCGAGGTTCGGAAGCTGCGGACCGCCGTCACCTACGTCGAGACACAGAGTGTCAGGTCCTTTCGACAGTACATGGAGCGCCAGCGGGAGGCCGCCCGCTCCTCGGGGGCCTCGAAGGCCGACCAGCGGCTGGTCTCCGAGCCGAAGGTGCGGCGGGCGGTCCGACTGGCCCGGGAGTACGACGACCTCCACCCGAAGTTCCGTCGGGCCCGGATGAAGCTCGCCGAGACCCTGGGTATCCAGGGCGGCGAGCGGGTGATCGTCTTTACCGAGTCCCGGGACACGGCGGAGACACTGACCGACTTTCTGGGCGAGCACTTCACGACCGAGCGGTTTGTCGGCCAGTCGGACACCGACGGCAGCGAGGGGATGACCCAGACCGAACAGCAGGACACCCTCGAACGGTTCCGCGCCGGCGAGTTCGAGGTGCTCGTCTCGACGTCGGTCGCCGAGGAGGGGCTCGACGTCCCCGAGGTCGACCGCGTGCTCTTCTATGAACCTGTTCCGACGGCTATCCGGGCCATCCAGCGAAAGGGGCGGACTGGCCGCCAGACCGAGGGCGCCGTGACGGTGCTGCTCGCCGAGGACACCCGCGACGAGGCCTACTTCTGGAAGGCCCGTAATGACCAGAAGGAGATGGAAGCGGAGTTACGCGGCCTCAAAGACGCCGCCGGGACCATCGAGGCCCGGCTCGAACAGGCCGGGCTCGAGGCGTACGCCGACACCGGCGGGGACGGTGCGGACGCCGGGGAGGGTGAGACAGGGGCCAGCGGCGATGGGCTCCCATCCGAGAGTAGCGGTGCTGGCGCCAGGGACGCGACAGACAGCGACGACAGCGACGACGACCAGGCAGGCCTGGCGGCGTTCGCGGCCGGTTCGGGCGGACAGGACACGGACGGAGACGGGCCACCGGACGCTGGCGGGAGCAGTGACGACACGACGGGGACTCCGGCAGCCCCCGAGGACGCCGTCGTGGCGGAGGCAGACCCCGACAGTGAGGGGGTCGAGGTGGTCGCCGACCAGCGCGAACTCGACGCGACCATCGCCCGGGACCTGTCGACCCGGGAGGGCGTCGAGACCCGGCTGGAGACGCTGGCGGTCGGCGACTACGTGCTCTCGGACCGGGTGGTCGTCGAGCGCAAGACCGTCGCCGACTTTCTCGACACGCTCACCGGCGGTGACCGGTCGCTGTTCGAGCAGGTGGGGGACGCCGCCCGCCACTACGACCGGCCGGTCGTCGTCATCGAGGGCGAGGGGCTCTACGGCGAGCGCAACGTCCACCCGAAGGCCATCCACGGGGCGCTCGCCTCCCTTGCTGTGGACTTCGGCGCGAGCGTGCTCCGGACCGCCGGCGAGGACGAGACCGCCGACCTGCTGGAGGTGGTCGCCGAGCGCGAACAGGCGACGGCCGACCGGGAGGTGTCGGTCCACGGCGAGAAGCAGTCCCGGACGCTGGCCGAACAGCAGGAGTACGTCGTCGCGGCCATCGCCGAGGTCGGCCCCGTGACGGCGCGGGCGCTACTGGAGGAGTTCGGCGGCGTCGAGGCAGTCATGACCGCCGACGAGGCGGAGCTTCAGGCGGCCGAGGGGGTCGGCGAGGTGACGGCCGAGCGGGTCCGTGAGGTGACCGGCAGCCCCTACGAGGGGTGAGGACGGCCGACTGCCACGCCCCAAGGCTACTGTCGCAGCGCCGCCAGCGTCTCGGCGGCCTCCCGGGCGGCGGCGAGATACTCCCGGGCCTCGGTGGGGTCCTTGGCGGCCGCGGCCCGTCGGGTCAGGCCCGCGAGTGTTCGTTCGAGCGAGTGCCGGGCCTCGGGGAGTGTCCCGGCCGGTTGCTCGGCGCCGGCGTCGCGGGCGGTAGAGCCGGCACCGGCACCGGTGCTAGAGGGTGAGGACGGCTCGACACCCGGTGCCCGCGTCTCCGTCTCCGGCGCCGGCTCCGACTGTGGACCGGGTGTCTCGGCCGGTGGCTGCGTCGGTCGGTCCCCGGGCTCCTGGCCGGCCGCTGGCTCGGGTTCCTCGGGGGTCTGGCTCCTCCGAGAGGGTGACGACGACTCGGCCGTCTCGCCGGCGCCACCGCCGAACTGGACGCGGGTCTCGTCCGGGGAGGTGACGTGGATCTGCTCGGCGTCCTCGCTCCCGTCGGCAGGTGTCTCGCGGGTGCCGTTGTCACTCGCCTCAACACCGGCGGCGTCGGTATCCTCGCTCCCGTCGGGAGCCGCCGGGCTGGCGCCGTCACCGCGGTCCACGGCCTTCTCGCAGGTGGCACAGAACTCCTGGCCCTCGTACCGGAAGACCGGGTCACCACAGTCCGAGCAGTGGGCGTTTGTCATCGTTGCCCCCTTCAATAGGAGTTCACTCATCCGCTCGGTGGCCTGGCGGTCCTGCTGTTCCTGTTCGTACTTCTCGCGGAGACGCTCGCGCTCGGCTTCCTTGTCGAAATCGCTCATACACGAACGAGGCGATCGGGACGAAAAGGGTTTGCGGGAGGCTACTCGGGGCCTTCCGACATGTTTAACGTCGGGCCGAAGGGCGTATGTGGTATGACAAAGGTAAGTATCGTCGGCGCCGCGGGTACTGTCGGCGCCGCAGTAGGTTACAGTATCGCGCTCCGTGACATCGCCGACGAACTGGTCCTCGTAGACATCCCCGAACAGGAGGATACCACTGTTGGCCAGGCCGCCGACACCAACCACGGGATCGCCTACGACGCCAACACCGACGTCTACCAGGGCGACTACGCCGCTACCGAGGGCTCGGACGTCGTCGTCATCACGGCCGGTCTCCCGCGCTCACCGGGGGACACCCGGCTGGACCTGGCCGACGACAACGCCCCGATCATGGAGGACATCCGGTCGTCACTGGCCGAGTACAACGACGACTTTGTTTCGATCACCACCTCAAACCCCGTCGACCTGTTGAACCGCCACCTCTACGAGGCCGGTGACCGCGACCGCCGGAAGGTCGTCGGCTTCGGCGGCCGGCTCGACTCCGCACGCTTTCGGTACGTCCTCGCGGAGCGCTTTGACGTCCCCGTCGGGAACGTCGAGGCGACTATCCTCGGCGAACACGGTGACGCCCAGGTTCCGGTCTTCTCGAAGGTCCGCGTCGACGGCAAGGACCTCTCGCTGACCGACGACGAGAAGGAGGAGATCCTCGCCGACCTACAGGAGTCCGCGATGAACGTCATCGAACGCAAAGGGGCGACCGAGTGGGGGCCCGCACAGGGCGTTGCCCACATGGTCGACGCTATCCTCCGGGACACCGGCGAGGTGTTGCCTGCCTCCGTGAAACTGGACGGGGAGTACGGTCACGAGGGTGTCGGCTTCGGTGTCCCCGTCAGGCTCGGCAGCAACGGCGTCGAGGAGGTCATCGAGTGGGAGCTCACCGCGTTCGAGCGCGAACAGATGGGGGACGCCGCCGACAAGCTGAGCGAGCAGTACGAGAGCATCAGCTGAGCGAGCGCGTCGGCTGGGCTGCCGGTCAAATCGCTGTTTGAGTCTTCGGGACTGTCTTTATGCGGGGAGACGAGAGTCCAAACAGGAATGACGCCCCGAGCGCTCCCACTGCACAGAGCTGTCGAGCAGACCCCTCCAGCAGTCGCCGCCCAGCTCCGCCGGCTGGCCTTCTGGGGGACAGTCATACTGCCGGCCGTGCATCTCCCTCTGCTCTCCGGCGTGGCCGGCGACCGGTCGCCGCTCGTTGCGGGCCTGCTGGCGCTGAACGCCGTCTGCCTGCTGGCCGGTCACGACTACTCCCCACAGTAGCTCCGGAGCCGGAACCCGGTCGTCGGGGCGTGGGCCGAAACCAACGGGACCACGTGGCACGTCTTCGCGGGAGGCAGCGGCCTCGAGCGTCCAGCCCCGGGGGTCGCGGGCGTTAGCCGTCTTTCCAGCGCTCGGGAACCTGGATGGTGTACTTGCCGTCCTCCTGTAACGCGATGATATACTCCTCGCGGTCGTACAGCTCCATCAGGTTCAGCTCGTACTGGCCGGGCTCGAGGACCCGGATCGACTCGAACTGGTCGTTGAGCTCCTCGCGAAGGTCCGCGAGGTCGGGTCGGTCCTCGCGCTCGTCCGTCGTCGTGGTCTCGCCGTGTCTCGTTGTCTCGTCGTGCTCGTCGGGTGTGGGTGTGTGGTCCTCGTCGGCGGGCTCCGGGGTGTCACTCGGGAGCTCCTCCATCGGGACGACGTCGGCGCGGGCGCTGGCCTGGGCGGCGTCCTCGGGTGCCGTGTCGGCCGGGCTGGGGGTCGAGCCGGCCTGACCGGGGCTGGTCGCCCCGTCGGAGGGGTCGGCCTCCGGGTCGGGCTCTGCCGGGTCGGGGCTGACCAGGTCACGGACCGCAGTCGCGGCCGAGCCGACCGCGCGTGTCACACCGTCGGTGGCCGGTTCGGGTGGCTCGGGGGGCTCTGCGTCGGGGTCCGGGTCCGCGCTGTCGACACCGCCGGGTCGGAACTGGAACTTGTTGCCGCCACAGTCCGGACACCCCGACAGCATCTCCTTGGAGCCGTCGTCGAACGTGCGGCCACAGTCCGTACACTGGTGTGGCATGCGTTACTTCCGGGAGACGAGCGTCTGGATCAGCGTCTCGTCCTTGTGGAGGGTCTCGATCTGGTTGGCCGGGCCGATGACGGTGAGTTTCTTTGTCGACTCCCGACCCATCAGCCGGTCGAGGAAGCTCGCGTCGGTGGCCTCCGACCGTGGGTAGGTCTCGATCTCGATGCCGTTGAACTCGTCGGGGCTGATCTCGGTCATCGTCACCTCGATGAGGCGGGATTCCTCGTCGGGCGAGAGCCCCTCCTCGAGGATGACGATGTTGCCCTCCCGGACGCCGTCGAGGATCATCCGGATCTTCTCCATCGAGGTCTGGTTCGCCAGTCGCTCACCGCTGATGAGGTCTATCTGCACGCCGTCGTGGGGGTCTTTTACTTCGGCCATGGTTATCCGAAATACTCCGCGATCTTGTCGTACACTTCGTCCATATTGTCCCCCTCGAGCGCCGAGACCTGGACCGTCTCGTGCTGTGGGAAGGCGTTACGGATCCGCTGGACGCTCGATTCCTCGAGGTCGATCTTGTTCGCGAGGATCAAAACCGGGAGGTCCTGGCTCTCGATGATGCCGATGAGCATCGTGTTGACCTGGGTGAAGGGGTCCGTCGCGGAGTCGAGCACGTAGATCACCCCATCGACGTCCTCCCGGAGCCAGTGCATCGCCTCCGCAACGCCCTCGGTGGCCTCGCGAGAGCGGCGGACGGCGTCGTCTTCCTCCATGTCGTGTTCGAGGAACTCGGTGTAGTCGACCTTCGTGGTGACACCCGGCGTGTCCACGATGTCGATGTCGACGGTCTTGCCGTTGCGTTCGATCTCGACGTTCTCCTTTCGTCGGGCCCGGCGTGTCTCGTGGGGAATCTCGCTTTCCGGCCCGACGGCGTCGCCGTGTTCTGTCCAGTCCCGCGCGATACGGTTTGCGAGGGTCGTCTTCCCGGCGTTCGGTGGGCCGTAGATCCCGATCCGCTTTGGGTCCTCCGCCGAGAACAGCGTCGATGCCGCGCGTGAAATGCTGGATTTGAGTTCTGTGAGTATTCCCATCCTATCTCCCGGCCCTGTGCGGGCTTGAGAGAATTAGTCGACCCGACTCACTTAATTGTGCGTCAGACACACATAAGACCGATGAGATAGGTGTGACCTCGGCAAGATTGGGGGACTGCAAGCTGTTCGCTCCGCTATTCAGGAAGGATATGAAACGAAGCAGAGAGCTTGGAGCAGGAGATACCGTGTTTGACAGGCGGGAGGAGCCCGGGTGAGCGAGGAGGACGGAGCCGGTGGAGGCGGCAGTGAGGAATGTGTGAGTAGGGTTAGCAGGGACGCACGGGTGGACAGGGGTGGATGAGACGGGGGCGAAGAAGGGTTCGGAGTTGGAGGAGGAGGCTGACCTACCGGGGGAGATACCCCCCACCCCTTCGTTTCGAGTGGAACAGTGGTGAGGGGTGGGCGGGACAACACGGGAGCGTCGGGGGAGAGAGGTGAGAGAAGCCCGATAAACGGCCAGGAGAGCGTGTCGAACAGCTGTTTTAGGGACGTCGCTCCGGAACTAGTTAACTAGACTAGATGAGTGGTTCGACACTAGCTGTCTCCACTAGACCGAACAGAACAGTTGGTGATTCTCTCTAGTACGGATTTGGTTAACAGCTATCACACTTAAATCTTCGCCACGGGTAGTCCCCGCTCTGTGACCACCCCCCTCCCTCTCTCCGGCGTTCCACTCGAAACGAAGGGGTGGGGGGGTTCCGGACCACTCCTTCTCATCGGCTGCTGCTGTTCCCCGTCCCCTCATCTCCTGGTCGTCCCCTCATCCGACCCCCTCCCCTCCTGCAGTGTGTTCCCTCCTTCCTCACTTTGCCCTCCATTCTCCCTTCTCTCTCGTTCTCCCGCCTCTCCCCTTCCTCCCATGCCTTCTGTTCCTCTCCCACAGCCGTGTGTCCCCTGCGTCACCGCGGATACCCCTTCTTTCGGGTGCACAGTACACCGTCACGCACCTGGGACAGGTACTGTGGTATCCTTTCACAATCGAAATCTTTAAGATATTCTCAATCGCCAGTAGTTGTGGTTCAGGTGGACACACGACGACACGGGAACCGTGGCCATCAGGGGCTCTCTCACCGGTGCAAGCCCATTGCCGAGATGCGCGCGAGCAATCTCCAACCGAAACAAAGGGGTACGAAACGACATGACTGACGCGGACGAACCGCGAGACGACGCAGGCAACGCCGACAGCAACGACCCGGGATTCAGCGGGATCTCCGGCGATATCGCCGACCCATCCCTCCCTTCCTCCGCCGACGAGACTCCACCCGAAGTGACGGTTGACGACGACAGCGCCGACGGGGAGCCCACCGACGGGGCCTCGCAGGGACTGTTCGACGACCTGTTGAGCGGCCAGCCGATCTTCGAGAACAAGGAGGTACTGCGACCCTCCTACACCCCCCGAAAGCTCCCCCACCGGGAGGAGCAGATCAACAACATGGCGACGATCCTGGTGACCGCCCTGCGCGGGGATACGCCGTCGAATATCCTCATCTACGGAAAGACCGGCACCGGCAAGACCGCGAGCGCGAACTTCGTCTCGGACGAACTCGAGTCGACCTCCGAGCGGTACGAGGTCCCCTGTGAGGTGGAGTATATCAACTGTGAGGTGACCGACACCCAGTACCGCGTGCTCGCCCAGCTCGCCAACAAGTTCATCGACAAAAACCGGGCGGCGATCAACGACGAACTCGCCGACCTCGAAACCCTCGTCGAGACCGGGGAGCTCGGGGACTCGGCGTACGACACCGTTGACGCGGCCCGGGACCGGCTCGACCGGCTCGAGGACGACCGTGACCGGTTCGACGAGGTCCCGATGACCGGCTGGCCGACCGACCGTGTCTACAGTTCCTTCTTCGACGCGGTCGACTACCGCGAGCGCGTGGTCGTGATCATGCTCGACGAGATCGACAAACTCGTCGAGAAGTCGGGCGACGACACCCTCTACAACCTCTCGCGGATGAACTCCGAACTGGAGAACTCCCGGGTGTCGATCATGGGCATCTCCAACGACCTCAAGTTCACCGACTTTCTCGACCCACGGGTCAAATCCAGCCTCGGCGAGGAGGAGATCGTCTTTCCGCCGTACGACGCAAACCAGCTGCGGGACATCCTTGAACACCGCGCCGAGGAGGCCTTCGAGCCGGACGCGCTCACCGACGACGTCATTCCGCTGTGTGCGGCCTTTGCCGCCCAGGAACACGGTGACGCCCGCCGGGCGCTCGACCTGCTCCGGACCGCCGGCGAACTCGCCGAGCGCGACCAGACCGACGGCGTCGAGGAGGCCCACGTCCGCAAGGCCCAGGAGAAGATCGAACTCGACCGGGTCGTCGAGGTCGTCCGGACCCTCCCACAGCAGTCCAAGCTCGTGCTCTTTGCGATCATCCTCCTCGAGAGACAGGGGGTCCACAGCATCAACACCGGCGAGGTGTACAACATCTACAAGCGACTCTGTGAGGAGATCGACACCGACGTCCTCACACAGCGCCGCGTGACCGACCTCATCTCCGAGCTCGATATGCTCGGGATCGTCAACGCGGTCGTCGTCTCGAAGGGCAGATACGGCCGCACGAAGGAGATCAGCCTCTCGGTCCCGCTCGACGAGACCGAGGCGGTGCTCCTCTCCGACTCGCGACTCGGTGACATCGAGGACGTCCAGCCGTTCGTCCAGGCCCGCTTCGACAGCTGAGCGCCGTGTTTGCGTTACTGTCGCCCCGTCCTACCCCGCCGACTGGAGCCGGATCCACCCCAGACCTGGGATCTTGAACTCCGCGGTCCCGACGACCCAGGCGGGCCTGACCGGGCCGCTCAGCCCGGTGGCCTGGTCGTACCGAGGGTTGTTGTCACCCTTCGTGATGAAGCCGGCGTGGTCGGCGACACACCGAGGGTCGTCGGGGTCCAGCCCGCCGAGATACGCCGGGTCGGCGGCGGTACACCAGTTCTCGCCGGCCTCCGCCCACAGCATTGCGCGGTGGATGATCGGCGTCCCGGCCTTGTCGCCACTGGCCGCGAAGACGATGACATCACCCGGGTTACCGAACTTCTGATAGCCGGTCTCCGCACCCCTCTGTGCGGTCACGACCCCCTGTTCCGCGCGCTCACCCGGGAACCGTTCCTCCTCCATCACGAACACGAGGTCGTTGCGCTCCACGTTCGGGAGCATACTCCCGCTCTCGACGGCGACGAGGGGCGGCCAGACCCCGCTGACCGCAAACAGCAAAAACCCGACGAGCAACACCGCAAACACGCTGCTAGCGATATCACGGACGAACAGCCGCCAGCCGCTGTTCCCGCTCCCACGCTCGGGGTCAGGGTCAGACGACCCGGCGCCGCGTCGGTCCCCGACCGGCCGACGCGACCGACCCTCGGGGGCGTCGGTATGCTCCTCCGCTGTGGCTCGGTCCCCGGGATTGGCAGGTCCGGACGCGGGTCCGTCGGCGCGACGTCCATCTCTCCTGTCGCCCTCGCCGGGGCCTCTCATCACACCCCTGTCCGGGGTAGCGTCGAATCAATCTTCTGGAACGCGATACCCTTTTGTTCGCCTACCCCGACCTGCGGGTGTGTCACTCGAGGGGGCCGCCAGGGTCGTCAGCGAACTCGCCAGCCGAGGGTACAACGCAGACCGTGAAGCCGTCACCCTCCTGGCGAACGCCACCGACCTCGACGCCGCCCTCGACCGCGCAGTCGAACAGGCGCCCGATGACGCGTTAAAGGTATCGAGCGAGCACGTCCACGCGGCACTCGATGCCACGGGGGCTCCGGGTTCTCCGCCGACCCCCGCCGGCCACACCGGGGACTCGACGGAGCCGGACGACCCGGCCTCGAACCCCTCCGTTTCAACTGCAACCGACCGCGGGGATACGTCAAACGGCGGCGGCGGTCCTCCAGTCGAAACAGGGGGGTTGGCGGCGGTCGAGACCAGCGGGGACGTCGCGAGCACGGGTACCGGCCAGTACCGCGACTTCCAGGCGGTTTTCCGGGACCGCTACGAGAAGCTCTCGGGCCACCTCCGGAGTCGCGTCAACCACCGGCCCGCAGCCACCATCGCGGACATGAGCCCAGGCAGCGACGCCGCCCTTGTTGGGCTGGTCTCGGACATCCGCTCGACGGCCGGGGGCCACTGGCTGGTCGAACTGGAGGACACGACGGGGGTGTTTCCCTGTCTGGTGATGAGCGACCGCGAGTTCGCCGACGACGTCCGGGAACTGCTGTACGACGAGGTCGTTGCCGTCGAGGGCACCCTCGCTGACGACGGCGGGATCCTCTTTGTCGACGACCTCCACGTTCCCGATATCCCCCGGACACACACCCCATCGACCGCCGACCGTCCGGTCCGGGCGGCCCTCGTCTCGGACGTCCACGTCGGCAGCCAGGAGTTCCGGGCCGACGCCTGGGCGGGCTTTGCCGACTGGCTGCACACCGAGGAGGCCGCCGACGTGGAGTACCTGCTGGTCGGCGGGGATATGGTCGAGGGGATCGGTGTCTACCCGGACCAGGACGAGGAACTCGATATCGTGGACATCTACGACCAGTACGAACGGTTCAGCGAACACCTCAAGTCGGTCCCCGGCGACATGGAGGTGGTGATGATCCCCGGGAACCACGACGCCGTCCGGCTGGCCGAACCCCAGCCGGCCTTCGACGAGGAGCTACGGTCGATCATGTCGGCCCACGACGCGGAGATAGCGGCAAACCCTGCCACCGTCACCGTCGAAGGGGTGACCGTGCTGATGTACCACGGGGTCTCGCTGGACGAGGTGATCGCCGAGCTACCCGACGAGGCCGCCAGCTACGACCGGCCCCACGAGGCGATGTACCAGCTGCTCAGGAAGCGCCACGTCGCCCCGCAGTACGGCGGCCGGACACGGCTGGCCCCCGAGGAGGAGGACCACCTCGTCATCGAGGAGGTGCCCGATATCTTCCACGCCGGCCACGTCCACAAGCTCGGCTACGGCAAGTACCACGGCGTGCTCACGGTCAACTCCGCGTGCTGGCAGTCACAGACCGCCTTCCAGGAGAGCGTCAACCTCGAGCCCGACGTCGGCTACGCCCCGATCGTCGACCTGGAGACACTCGACCTCACCGTGCGAAAGTTCGTCTGAGTGGCCCACACCGGCGGCCGCGAACCCCTGTCAGAGATGCCGGCAGAGCGTGCCCGCCGGCCGAAGAATTTTCGCCCGGGCGCCGTCATAGCCGATCCATGTCTGACGACTACGACTTCGCGACGAGCGTACTCCACGCCGGCCAGGAGGAGCCCGACCCCGCCACCGGCGCGCGGGCGCCACCGCTCTATCAGACCACCTCCTACGTCTTCGAGGACGCCGAGGACGCCGCCGCCCAGTTCGCCCTCGAGAAGCCGGGGCACATCTACTCCCGGCTGATGAACCCGACGAACGCGATGCTCGAGGAGCGACTGGCCGCGCTGGAGGGTGGTGTCGGGGCCGTCGCCACCGCCTCCGGGATGGCCGCGCTCAACCTGGCGACCTTCCTGCTCGCGGACGCCGGGGACAACGTCGTCACCGCCTCCTCGCTGTACGGCGGGACCTACACCTACTACACCCACACCGCCCCCCGGCAGGGCGTCGAGACCCGCTTTGTCGACACACTCGACTACGACGCCTACGCCGAGCAGATCGACGAGGACACCGCCTACGTCCACCTCGAGACTGTCGGTAACCCCGCGCTCGTCACCCCGGACATCGAGCGGGTCGCGGACATCGCCCACGAGCACGGGGTGCCGCTGTTCGTCGACAACACCTTTGCGACCCCCTATCTCTGTCGCCCCCTGGAGCGGGGGGCGGACCTGGTCTGGGAGTCCACGACAAAGTGGATCCACGGCTCCGGGACGACCGTCGGCGGGGCGCTCGTCGACGGCGGCTCGTTCCCCTGGGACGAACACGCCGACCGCTTCCCGGAGGTCGCAAAGGACAACCCCGCATACCACGGCGTCAACTTCCGCGAGCGCTTCGGGGAGGCGGCGTTCACCTACGCCGCGGTCGCCCGTGGCTCCCGGGACCTGGGCAACCAGCAGTCACCCTTCGACGCCTGGCAGACGATGCAGGGCATCGAGTCGCTGCCGATGCGGATGGACCGCCACTCCGAGAACGCGATGGCCGTCGCCGAACACCTCGCCGACCACCCGGCGGTCGCCTGGGTCACCTACCCCGGCCTCGCGGGTCATGAGACCCACGACCTCGCCACCGAGTATCTCGACGGCGGCTACGGCGGGATGATCACCTTCGGCCTCGAGGCGGGCTACGACGCCGCACGCGCGACCGTCGAGAACACCGAACTCGCCTCACTGCTCGCAAACGTCGGGGACGCAAAGACGCTCGTGATCCACCCCGCCTCCACCACCCACCAGCAACTCACCGAGGACGAACAGCGCGCGGCCGGGGTCACCCCCGACATGGTCCGGCTCTCGGTCGGCCTGGAGTCGACCGACGACATCGTCGCGGACCTGGACCAGGCTATCGAGTCCGCAACGTAACAGCCGGTCTCACCCCTGGCCGTTTGCCAGCCGTGGGTCGCACCGTTCGGTCCGGCCGCGCTCGCCGTCGGCCCCTCGGTCGGTGGGCGCGGACGCCCCCGGAATATCGACCCGGGCGTACCACCGCCGGAGCAACACTGTCGCGGCGACTACGAGGAGGAGGTCGTCTCCCGGGACCCGTTCCGCGCCCGCTTCAGATTCGATGTCGACGGTGACACCCTCACGCTGACCGTCGACGACGACCTCGAGGTCGTCGAGGCCGACCGCTCAGCGTAGGCCCCGGTCCTCGAACAGCGAGTCTAGCTCGCCCATGGTCTCCACGGTCACGTCACAGGCGGGCGCGACGCTTGGCTTTGGCTCGAACCCGACCGCAAGACCCGCGGCCTCGAGCATCGGGAGGTCGTTCGCGCCGTCGCCGACCGCGACCGTCTCCTCGTCGCCGACAACCGCCCGCAACACCGCCAGCGCGTCGTCCTTCGTCCCCTCGATGAGCGGGCCCTTCACACCGCCGGTGAGCCGCCCGTCCGCGACCGGCAGCCGGTTCGCCACGACCGCGTCGACGCCAACACCCTCCCTGTCGAGTGCAGCCTCGACCCCGCGTTCGAACCCGCCGGTGAGGACGGCGACGTAGACCCCTGCGTCCCGAAGCGCCTCGATGGCCTCGGCCGCACCGGGGCGCAGGCGGACGGCCTCGAAGGCGGCCTGTGCGTCGGCGTCCTCGAGTCCCTCGAGCAACCCACACCGCTCCCGGAGGCTCTCGGCGTAGGCGATCTCGTCGTTCATCGCCCGCTCGGTTATCGAGGCCATCTCGTCGGCGACCCCACAGCGCTCGCCCAGGAGCACGGTCATCTCGGAGTCCGAGAGCGTCCCGTCGAAGTCGAAGGCAACGATCATAGCCCGGGTTCGCGGCCGGGGGATTCAAACCCGGCGGTTCACCCGCACACACCACAGGCCGCGGGCGAGACCGACACGCGCGGTACCCTCAGCCCACGCTCACGGCCTCGGCGGGTCCCCGTCGTAGCCGTCCATATCCTGGTAGAAGTTCAGCATCGCGAACTTCAGCTTCTCGGGGTCGAGGTCGACCGTTTCGGCCCGCTCCTCCGGGGGGAAGGTCCCCCGGACGGCGTACTCGCCCATCTCCATCTCCGCGCGCTCGGTGTAGCGGGCGTCCAACAGCACCCGGACGCCAAAGTCGGTCGGCGAGCGCACCACCCGGCCAAGCGCCTGCCGGGTCTTCCGGACCGTCGGGATCTCGACGGCGTAGTGCCAGCCGGCGTCCTCGTCGCCGACGGTCGCGCCGACCGCCTCGTCCTGGTCGACCTCGAAGGCCCCGTCGTAGGCCGCCTGGACGGCCTCCATCCGCTCGTCGAGGTGGGGGTAGGGGACACCGACGACCACCACCGTCCGGGCGTCGTCGCCGTCGAAGCTCACCCCCTCGCCCAGGGTCCCCCACAGCGAGGTGAACAGTATCCCGTCGTCGTCCTCCACAAAGCGCTCGCGCAACCCACGGGCGGACGTGCCCGCCTCGTCGAGATACCGGGTCCCGACCGAGACCCGCTCGTGGTAGCGGGCGGCCTCCCCGTAGGAAGGAAAGAACGCCAGCGTGTTCCCGGGGGTCATCCGGGCGGCGTCCTCCAGGGCCGCCGTGACGGTCTCCTGTACACGCCGGTCGTCGCGCTTGCTGGCGAACAGGGCGGGCCCGTCGACCGCGTAGGTCCGCCGTCGGTCCGCGGGAAACTGCGGGCCGTAGGCCAGCGTCTCCGGCTCCGACAGCCCCAGGACGTCCTCGGTCACCGCGAAGGGACGCAGCGTTGCGCTCATCAGCACGCTCGCGTGTAGCGACCCGAACAGCGAACTCGTGACCTCCTCGGGGATACAGGTGTAGAGTTCGGCGCGGCCGTAGACCGCGCCCGTCTGCTTGCCGTCACCCGTATTACCGTCACCCTGCTCCCGGCGGACGCTCACCACGGGATACGTCCCCGCGTCGTCGCCCTCCGCCAGCCACGCGGCGAGAAACCGGGCAGCCTGGCGGGTCTGACACTCCTTGCGGACACTCGTCTCCCCCGACCGGTAGGCCTCCTCGTAGCGCTCGTCGAGTGTCCGGCCGAGGTCGGCCGCCCGGTCGAGTTCCTCCTCGACGCCCGGCCCGGTGTAGGCCCGCAGAAAGGCAAGCGTGAGGTCGTCCCGGCCGGTCTCGTTGTCGACCGCCAGGTCCGTCCACTCCTCGTCGACCGCCCGCTCGTCCGGCCCCTCGTGACCCGCGAGCACCCTGTCTGCGGTCGCTGCGAGCGCCTCCCGAAACGTCGAGAGGACGTTCTCGGCGGCCTCCCGACGGGGGTCCTCGACACCCGCCAGCTCGTCGAGTGCCTCCTCGAGGGTAGTCTCGGTCAGGGTCCGCCGGGCGTGGTCGCGGGCGGCGTCCTCGACGTTGTGGGCCTCGTCGAAGACCGCGATGACGTCCTCCGGGTCGCGGCCCAGCCACCGGAAGAACTGCTCGCGAATCGCCGGGTCGAGCAGGTGGTGGTAGTTACAGACCACCAGGTCGACGCCTTCGACACCCTTCTTCAGGAGTTCGTAGCCACACATCCCCGCGCCCTCGGCGTACTCGTAGATCTCGTCGGGGGTGCGGACATCGTCGTACAGCCACGCGAAGAAGTCGTCGGTGTCGGCGGTGAGATTCCGGTAGTAGTAGTCACAGGTCGCCCGGTCGCCAAACGCCGCGAGCTCCTCCTCGACACCCTCTAGCTCGTCCATCACGGCGCTGCGGGCCTCACTGGCCGCCGTGTCCCCGGCCTGACTCTCCTCCAGTAGCTCGCGCTGTCGCCGCTCGAGTTCGGCCTGCTCGCGCTCGGTCTCGACCAGGTCACGGGTCGTGTCCCGGAGCGCCTGACACTCCTGGTAGCCGACGTCGATGTGACACATCGAGGCCTTCCCGCGGAAGACGACCGCCCGGAGGTCGGTCGCGTCGGCGATGGCGGAGGCCTCCCGGCGGAACTGCCGGGTCTGCTGGTGGACGTTGGTGGTGATGACGACCGTTTTGCCGGTCTCGCGGGCGTGTTCCAGGGCAGGGGCGAGCGCCGCCAGCGTCTTGCCGGTCCCGGTTGCCCCCTCGAAGAGGACGTCTGTCCCGCCATCTAGGGCTTCGTGGATGGTCCCCATCGCCTCCCGCTGGTGGTCGTACGGCTCCTCGTAGGGGAAAAAGCGCAGGTACGAGCGTGACGAGCCCGGCGGGGACCCCGAGGTCTCTGACACACCCTCTGTTGTGCGTTCTCGGGTATAAACTCCGGGCCCGCGGCGGAGGTAGACGCCCACAGCGGGACAGACAGGCCCCGATACCGCCCTCTGCTCTGGCGCCCCCGCGTCGACTCGGGTCCAGCGCCCGGCAGGACCGGCTTGCCTGACGCTCCCGAGGCGCTGTGCACAGACCGTCCCCGCAGGAGTCGGGGCGGGGGCCGGCCGGTTGGCTGTCACCGCCCCGGCCCGGCGGTGGCCGGCGCGCCACCCTCGGCGAGTGACCGGGCCACAGCCGTGGCTCTGCACCCGGTCGCCGATAAAAAACGGAGGCGTGGTCGGCCTTGACGGCGCTCTTACTGCCCGATCTCGGTCGCTCGCTCGACGACCTCGGCGCCGTACAGGTCGGCGAGGTCGTCGTGCTGGTCGGGGCGGTTCTCGTAGACGTCCTGGAACAGCGTGATCGGGGTCTGTAGCGCCTGGTAGGTGGCCTCGTCCCACATCCGGTCGCGGCTGACCTCGACCTCCACCCCGTCGACCCGGACGGTGGCGGCCTGGGTCATCGCGATGGCGCCCTTGCCGGCCTCCTTTGCGGCCTCGAACTCCTCCATGGAGTCGACGATGTCGTCCATGCTCGGGACGTAGGAGACCAGGTCGAGGAGCTCCGAGCGGAGCTCCTCGCCGGTGACCTCGCGCTCGTCACTACCGACCTCGAGTTCGTAGCGGTCCTCGCCGAGCTCCTCGAGTTCGACCCGGTCGCCGTCGTAGACCTCGACGCCGTCCTCGCTCGTGAGTTCGACCTCGCGGCCGTCGGCGTCGATGGTCCAGTACCCCGTCGCCGGCGGGAGCGGGGAGGTGTTGGCCTCGACGACCTGGCCCGGCGTGAGCGACCAGATGCCGAGCATCCCCCGCGCCTGGTTGTCGGTCATCCGCTCGTGGTAGCCCTCGATGTCACGGATGTCGTCGTAGGGGCCGTCGACGGCGATGAGGCCGGCGGCACT
Organism: Salinirussus sp.; assembly: GCA_028275005.1. GTDB lineage: Archaea > Halobacteriota > Halobacteria > Halobacteriales > Haloarculaceae > Salinirussus. Next base: position 1,859 of record JAQCNN010000101.1, on the reverse strand, counting down.
GGCCCCTCGGGAGGTGTTGTGCCGGAGTTCGGCCCAGGCCGGGAGTTCGCCCGTGGGCGTGATGGCGCGCAGGTCCTTCGTGTAGTCGACCTCGCCGTCGACCAGCAGGAACATCCGCTGGAGGTTGTTCGTCGGCTTGCCGATCTCCTCGCGCAGTTTGCCCATCGCGAGCTCGGCGGCGCCGCTCTCGATGATGACCGACATCTTCAGACTGCCCTCCTCGAGCCCGTTCTCGTTTTCGACGATGGTGAAGAACTCGTCGGCCTTCTTCCAGTCGTCGATGTCGCCGACCTCGGGGATGACGAACCCGTCGAGGTGTTCGGGGGCGCCGCTCTCGGGGTCGGTCATCTCGAGCATGTGCCGAAAGCCCTGGTAGCGGGTCCCGGGGCTGTCGCGGTGCCAGACCACACGGGGGTGGACCTCGCCGGGGAAGCCGGCGCCGTGCTCGGTGAGCACATCGACGATGTTCCGGGCACCCTCGTCGCGCATGTTGGGTGCGGTTGCGTCCTCGTTGTCGGGGACCCAGACGTCGGGGGCCTCCATCCCCCGCAGCCCGGCGGCCTGTCGCAGCATCTTCCCGGTGTCCTCCTCACCCTCGACAGCGGTCGGGGTGGTGAAGAAGGACCGAACAAACTTCCGGTCGTGGATACGCTCGTCGACACTCATAATCGTCACTTGACCGGAGCGGCCGGCGAGTAATAAACCCCACCGGATCGACTCCAGCGGGCCTGTCCCGGTCGAACCGGCCGTGTCGTGACCGGCCCCGCGCCGGCGCTACGGCCCCGTCGTGGAGTCGACGCGCTCATCCTGGCGACTCTCCTCGGCGACGACCAGTGAGTTCTCGACGAGGTTGACGATGGCCCGGCGGAGCCGTTCGGTGACCGCCTGGTCGGAGATACCGAGTTCCTCGGCGACCTCGACGGTCGTGCAGGTCCGCGGGATGTCGTAGTAGCCCGACTCGACGGCGAGCATCAGCGCCTCCCGCTGAGCCGGCGTCAGCCCGTACCACGCGCCGGCGTCGGGCGTTGTCGGGTTGTAGACCCGGATCACATCTATCGGGACGTGTGCGTCCTCTAAAGCCGACTGGAAGGCCCCGAGGTCGTCGTGGGACCGAAACCGGAGTTCGAAGAGCCACCGGTCGGCCGCGCTGGTCGCAGTCAGGATGGCCCCGGAGTTGTCCGCCACCGCGCTGAGAAAGTGGTCGGACGTGGCGTCCCAGTCGATCGCGTACAGCGCCCGAGTGTCGAAGCTGTCGACCATCGTGATGTTGTCGACCGAAGGGTGGTCACCGACCGCGGACTCGAAGCCCTCCGCGTCACCGTCGTACGCCCAGAACAGCGGCACCGCTCGCTCGGCGGCCGGGACCACTGTCTCCATCTCGATCCGCCCGGTCTGCCCGGTTGTCAGGACCCGACCCAGTTCGAACTCGCGTGCGGCGATCTCCAGTTCCACGATGACGCTCATTAGCGGCTGTATTGGTCTTTCTCAGCCAAGCCTCAAAGTCTGATAGCTTGGTATGCGAAGCTACTACACCACGACTGAAATGTCTGTCGACTGATTAAACCGGGCTGATAGATCTCGCCGGATTCGCCCTCGCCGAGGGCGACGGATTCGACGAACGTCCAAAGTCCGCGCGCCGGGTCGGCGCCAACTTACACCTTGTATACCAGGCTAGCCGCCAGTTCTTTGTGTATGATGGCCCAATACTTTGTACGGACCTGTATACTTGCGGTTACGACCCCGGGTATGTGACACTCTTCCGGCGTAACGCGAGTCGATACACGATCCGGGCATATCAAATGGCACCCGACATCACCGACGTAACTGACAAAGAGACGTTCGACAGCGCCCTCACGGCG
>JAQCNN010000081.1 GCA_028275005.1 Salinirussus sp. | reverse complement strand
GAAACGGTCTACGACAAGCAGGAGGAGGCGTTCGACGTGGACGGGATCGTCCGCGCGGTCCGGGCGGCGCTGTAGCCGGTCGGCACAGACGCCGTCGGGAGGGCCGGGGACCGCGGGCGCTCCGGCGTCACGGTCAAGCGGGTAGCAGCCAAAGCCGTGTCCATGGAGGGCGCGGACCGGTTCATGTTCTACGGGCTCGTGCTGGTCTTCCTGCTCATCGGTATCGGGCTGGTGGTTGCGCTGCTTGTCGGTTAATCGAACGGCATTTTGCCGCCCCTCACTCAGCACTGAGTATGACAGCCATCGTCGCCGAGGATGTCTCGCGGGCCTACGGCGACACGGTCGCCGTCGACGGGGTCTCCCTCAGCGTCGCCGAGGGCGAGGTGTTCGGGCTCGTCGGCCCGAACGGCGCGGGAAAGACGACACTCGTCCGGGCGCTCGTGGGCACGACCGACGCCGAGGGCCGTGCCGAACTGTTCGGCCAGGACCCGCGTGCAGTAGCCCGCGAGCGGGTCGGCCTCCTCCCACAGAGCTTCGACCCGCCGGCCCGGCTGACCGCCCGCGAGCTGCTGGCCTACTACGCCAGCCTCTACGACGACCACCGGCCGGTCGACAGAGTCCTCGACGACGTCGGGATGGCCGGTGACGCCGACACTCACTACGAGAACCTCTCTGGCGGCCAGCAGCGCCGGACCTGTGTGGCGACGGCGCTGGTCAACGACCCCGACCTGCTCGTGCTCGACGAGCCGACGACGGGCATCGACCCCGCCGGCCGCCGGCAGCTCTGGGACCTGCTCTCGACCCGCGCCGAGGCCGGAACGACGGTGCTCGTCACCACCCACTACATGGAGGAGGCCCAGCGACTGGCCGACCGGGTCGGGCTGCTGACCGACGGGAGCCTCCTCGCGGTCGATACCCCCGACCGGCTCGTCGCGGAGCACGGCGGCGACGCCCTCCTGCGAGTCCAGCTAACCGGCGACGATGGGGGCGAGGCCACACCGACCGGGCTGCCGGACCTGGGCTACCCGGTCGAGCGCCGCGACGGCCGGCTGACGGTCAGGGGTGTTCCCCCGGAGGCGGTCGGCAGCGTCGCCGACCGGCTGTCGGCTGCCGGGGTGGGCTACGACTCCCTGGCCTGGACCGAACCGGACCTGGAGGACGTCTACCTCGAACTGACCGGCCAGCGAGTCGTGAAGGGCGAGGCTGTCGCCGAGGAGGCGGTTGTGTGAGCCGGCTGCGCCGGGTCCGCGGGGAGTTCGTCGCCGCCTCGCGGAGCTTTCTGCGCCGGCGTACCGCCGTCTTCTTCACCTTCGTCTTCCCCTTCCTGATCGTCCTCATCTTCGGTGTGCTCGTCGGGACACAGCCGACCGGGGGCGGTCTCTTCGCGGAGCCGGTGGGCTGGTACGTGCCCGGCTACCTGGCGGTCGTGGTGCTGTTCACGCCGCTGTCACGGGTTGGCAGCGAGGTGGCCCGTCACCGCGAGGGCAACCGCTTCGAGAAGCTGGCGACGACCCCGCTCTCGCGGGTCGAGTGGCTGCTCGCCGGAACGCTCGTCAACGTCGTCGTTATCGGCGCCGCTGGGCTGTTCCTGCTCGCGTTGCTGGTCGGGCTCACCGGCGTTTCGCCGCCGCTCTCACCGGCACTCCTCCTGCTGGTCCCCTTTGTCGTCCTCGGCGTTGCGCTGTTCTGTGGGGTCGGGGCGTTGCTCGGCGCACTCGCCGACTCACAGGACGGCGTCATCGCGGCGAGCAACACCGTTGCGCTCCCGCTGCTCTTTCTCTCGGAGACGTTCGTCCCGCGGAGTCTCCTGCCGGCGTGGCTACCCACCGAGCTGTCGCCGTTGACCTACTTCTCGCGGGGGGTGCGCGCGGTCACCTACACCGGCGAGGGGACCGGTGTCGGCGACCCGGGGGCGATGCTGGCGGTGCTCGCGGTCCTGGCCGCGGTGACACTCGCGGTCGGGGCACGCGCGCTGCCGACGACCGACTGATACTGCCGGCGGTACGTCTGTAACGAATTTCGCGACCCAGGGGTCGCGGATAGCTTCAAACAGTTACAGCCAGCAGTATGAGCGGGCGTCTCGACCCCGGGTGCCGGCGCTCGGCCGTCGGTTGCCGGGATAGACCGTGTTCCGGACACAGCAGGTGTGACACGGCCGACTCCGCTGTGTGGTGGCGTGGTGACCCTGCCGAGCCGGGTACGGGGCGCCGACGGTGTATTATGACCCCTCCACGAATGCCGTCTATGTGGCTACGAGCACCGCTCGGGTGAAAGGATGTGTGCCGACGACCTAGAGGCCGTCGTCGACTCGCTCGGGGGCGATATCGTCATCGCCGGGCCGAGCGAGGGGTCGAGGGCGGTCGCGCGAGGAGCCGAACAGGGCGGCCAACCACGCGTGGTCGGATTCGGGGCGGCCGGGGAGCCCGGTGTCGCCGTCCGCGATGCGGCGGTCGCCCTCATCGCGGCGGACGGGTCGTCGAGGCCACCGGACTCGCTCCTCCAGGCATCCGACGATGCGGGGTTCGTGATTGCTGTACTCAACGCTCACGAGGACGGCGGCGTCGAGCCGTCGCTGCTCGAGACCGCCCGCCGGAGTGTCGATGTGACGCTACTAGCGTGCAGGGAGCAACCGACGGCAGTGTCTCGGTTCGAGGAGGGAGCAAACGCGGGGGCAGGGGGTCACCGGACCGGGCCGGATGTGGCAGTCGGTGGAGCCCTCGACTTCGCCCGGATGGTCCACAGACCCGGACAGATCAATCTCGACCTGGCCGACGCACAGACTGTGTTCACCGACGGCGGGCTCGCGGTGCTCTGTGGGGGGACCGCCTCGTTCGGGGCAGACGGCCCACAGCGAGCCGCACGGCGTGCCTTTGCAACGGTCCCGTCGTCGGTCGACGTGACAGAGGGGGCGGGCGCCCTCGTGTCAGTTGCCGGCGGGCCGGAGATGAGTATCGACGACGCGATAGCGGCCGTCCGGACGGTTCGCGGGGAGCTCGGGGTTATCGGGGACCTCGTCTGGGGGGTGACCATCGAGGAGGCGCTCGTGGGTCAGCTGACGGTCGATATCGTCGTTGACGGCGTCTCGTACCACCCACCGCTGTCGGCCGGGGACCCCTGTCGGCGGTGTGGCGCGACGTTGACCGCGTACAACCTCGGCGACCGGACGACCCTCGCCTGCGAGGCGTGTGGGTTCGCGGACCTGTCGGCGTCACTGGGTGAGCGGGCGGGCAACGACGGCGGGCTGTAGCCGACACCGCTGGGTAAAGCAGGTCCGTCCCCGGGGGCTCCTGTGGCCGGCTCAGCTAGCAGCGTGTGACCGTAGCCGCGGCGCGGCAACGAGCAACAGGAGTGCGGTCGCCTCCCGGACCTCCCAGGTGTAGACGTGGTTCAACAGGAGGTAGGTGACGATGCCGAGAAAGAGGCTAACCGCCCAGGCGGACGCCGCGACCCGGCCGACCTGGGCGTGGCGGGTCTCCTTCAGTTCCTCGACGCTGTGGGTCAGCCCGAGGATGACCGCGTACAGCACGACGGGCACCGAGACGACCGAGAGGAGGATGTGAACCCCGAGCATCCCCAGGTAGGCCAGCGTCACCGCCTCGGGGGCGACGATCGACTTCTCGAAGCCGCCGCCGGTCTTCCAGAGGTAGAAGAACAGAAACAGGGTGATAAGCGAGAAGGCGGTGAGCATCGCGGCGCGGTGTTTGCGGTACTCACGGTTACGGATAAAGTAGACGCCGGCGAGGATGGCGGTGAGCGCAAGCGTGTTGATCGCGGCGATGAGGTGGCTGAACAGGAGAACCGTCTCCCGCGAGAGCTCCGGAAACAGCGGGAGAACGCCGTTGAGCGCGCTCCCGACGAGGATGTACCCGACGACCGAGAGGACGGCCGTGACGGCGCCTGGCCGCGCCCGGAGGGTCGACTGCATGCGGTTGGCGACTGCCATGTGAGAGGGTAGGCGCGGAGGTAAAATTCCCTTGCGGTGTGACGCGGGAGAAACAGCTATCCGCCGGCCACCGCATCCCGGAGTATGAAGCAGGTCGTCCGGAGGAACTTCGACGACAGCGTCTCGGCGTACGAGGCCTACGAGCGCCGGACCGGTCGGTTCGAGACCCTCGCGCGTCTGCTCGACGCGGAGCTTCGGGCCAACGCGGGCGGACAGTTGGGGACGGTCGTCGACGCCGGCGCAGGGACGGGTGCGAGCACTCGGGTCTTCGCGGCCGGCGAGCGGACGGAGCGGGTGGTCGCCGTCGACGTTAGCCGGGCGATGCTCCGGGCGGTGGACACCGACCAGGGACAGCCGGTCCAGGCGGATATCGACCGGCTCCCACTCGCCGACGGGGCCGCCGACGCTGTCGCCTTTACCGCCTCACTCTTTCTGGTCCCGGACCCCGCAGTCGCGGCCCGGGCGGCCGCCCGGGCCCTCGGTCCGAAGGGGGTCGTCGGCGCCACGGCGCCGCGTGGCTGGGTCACCGCCGCGGGCGAGGACATCTTTGCCGGCCTGGAGCGGGACTCACGCTCGCCGACGGGGGCCGACGAGGTGCGGGCGGCACTCGGCGAGGAGTTCGAGGTTACGGCGGGGACCTGGCGGTTCGCGACGACGGCCGCAGACGTGCGGCAGTTTCACGCCATCCCGGCGATGGCGGCCCGTCTCTACCCGAAACTGCCGCCGGCAGCGCGGGTTGAGCGGGCGCGCGAACTGCTGGACTCGCTCGACGGGACTGTCGAACAGCGGTGGCTGTGGGTGGTCGGGACGCCCCGGTAGGCGGGGTGACGGGTCGAGGTATGGGATGCCAGCCCATCGTAAGCGTGAAACCGGGTTCGGCCTGTAAGGAGGGTATGAGTGTTGAGGAGCAACGGACGATCCGCTGTCTGGTGGCGAAGGTGGGGCTGGACGGACACGACCGGGGAGCTCACGTTATCACCCGGGCGTTTCGTGACGCCGGGTTCGAGGTCATCTACTCCGGGCTGCACCGCTCGCCGGAGGAGATCGTCCAGGCCGCGGTACAGGAGGACGTCAACGTCCTCGGGATCTCGATCCTCTCGGGGGCCCACGACACGCTCGTCCCGCAGATCGTCGAGGGGCTGAGGGAGTACGGTGCCTTCGAGGACACACTGCTCATCGTCGGCGGGATCATCCCCGACGAGGACGAGGAACGGCTGAAGGGAAAGGGCGTCGACGAGGTGTTCGGGCCCGGCGCGTCGATGGGTGAGATGGTCGAATACGTCCGCGAACACGCGCCCGAGCGATGAACCCGGAGGAGCTGGTCGAGGGGGTCCTCGCCGGCGAACACCGCGCGCTCGCGCGAGCGATCACCGTCATCGAGAACCGCGCGGACGGGTACCGCGAGCTGGTGTCGGCCCTACACACCCACGCCGGCGAGGCCGACGTTATCGGCGTCACGGGCTCGCCGGGCGCCGGCAAGTCGACCCTGGTCGACAAGCTGGCCGCCACCTACCGCGAACGGGGGCTCACGGTCGGTGTGATCGCCATCGACCCCTCCTCGCCGTACTCGGGGGGTGCGGTGCTCGGCGACCGGATCCGGATGGGGTCGAACATCGGCGACATGGAGGTGTTCTTCCGGTCGATGTCCGCCCGTGGCTCGCTGGGCGGGCTCTCGGCGGCCACCTCCGACGCCGTCACCGCACTGGACGCCTTTGGCAAGGACAAGGTCATCATCGAGACCGTCGGTGCCGGGCAAAACGAGATCGACATCGTCCGGACCGCCGACTCGGTTGCGGTGCTCGTCCCCCCGGGGTCCGGCGACGACGTCCAGATGCTAAAGGCGGGTATCCTCGAGATCGCCGACCTGTTCGTGGTCAACAAGGCCGACCTCGACGGCGCCGACCGGACCGTCCAGGAGCTGCGCGAACTCGTCCAGTACCAGCAGGGCGGCGTCCCGAGCGATGTCGGCCACCACAGCGCAACCGCCGAGACGGTCAAGGGACTCGGCTCCAGTGACGGGGACGAGGCGGAGACCGACGGCTGGACCTCGCCGATCGTCGAGACCGTCGCCAACCGCGGCGAGGGTGTCGAGGACGTGCTGGCGGCGGTTGCCGACCACCGTACCCACTTACAGGAGTCCGGCGAGGGCGACGAGCAGACCCGGACCCGCTACGCCGAGGAGATCCGGACCCTGCTACGCGAGGACCTGAACGACCTGCTCGCCGCCGAGGTCGACCGCCGCGGCGGGCTCGACAGCTACGTCGAGCGGGTCGTCGCCGGCGAGACCGACCCGTACAGCGTCGCCGACGAACTGCTCACCCCCATCGCCGACTGTATCGAGGGGACCGACCGTGGGGACGCGGCCAGGCGCGAACAGGGGCCAACCGCCGAGGACTGAGCGGACAGCAGCGGGGCGTCACTGTGTCGGGCCCGGTAGTCGGGCCTGCCCGCACGGTCGCGTCGACCCGGGCCACAGCCGCGTGGTATAAACGGCGCCCCAACGTAGAACTGCGTATGAAACTCAGAAGCCTCGTCGCCGGTGCCGTCGGAGCCGTGGGTGCAACCGCGGCCGCGAACAGCCTGCTCGCCTCCCGTGCCGAAGAACTCGACCTGTTTCTGGAGGGTGACCACGGAACCTACCGCTGGCGTGGCTTTGACGTCGCCTACACCGAGGCCGGCGACCCCGAGGACCCGGACCTCCTGCTCTTTCACGGGGTCAACGCCGCCGCCTCGAGTCACGAGTTCCACCGCGTCTTCGGCGACCTCGCCGAGGAGTACCACGTCATCGCCCCGGACCTACCCGGGTTCGGCGGGTCGGACCGGCCGCCACTGCTGTACTCGGCGTCACTGTACGAGACGTTCGTCGCCGACGCGGTCGCGGACCTCGCGGAGAACCCCGTCGTCGTCGGCTGCTCGCTGACCGGCAGCTACGCCGCCACCGCCGCCAGCGAGGAGGACGTCGACGAACTGGTGCTCGTCTGCCCGACCGACACGTCGATGGGTGGCCGGCGGACCTGGCTGCGCTCGGCGGTCCGGTCGCCCGTCCTCGGTGAGGCGGTGTACAACCTCATCGTCAGCGAGCCCTCGCTGCGGTACTTCCACGAGGACCACGGCTACTACGACATGACCAATCTCACCGACGAGGTCGTCGACTACGAGTGGACCTCGGGTCACCAGCCCGGGGCCCGGTTTGCCCCCGCGTCGTTCATCTCCGGCTTTCTCGACCCCGAGGGCGACCTCGGGGGGACGCTCGCGGACATAGACGTCGAGACGACGCTGGTCTGGGGCCGGGACGCCGACATCACCCC
>JAQCNN010000280.1 GCA_028275005.1 Salinirussus sp. | reverse complement strand
CCCGCCCGACCCGCGGGAGACCTCCTCCAGAGCAATCGGGTAGGCGTGGTAGTCCAGGCCGGCACCGCCGTACTCCTCGGGAAAGGGCATCCCCATCAGCCCCAGGTCCGCCATCTGGTCGACCAGGTCCCAGGGGAACTCGTCGGTCTCGTCGATCTCTCCTGCCCGCGGGACGACCTCCTCGTCGACGAACTCCGCGACCATCTCCTCGATCTGTTGCTGTTCCTCGGTGAGCGAGAAGTCCATACCGGCGTCTCGGGACCCGGAGATATTAGTATTCGCCTCTCGGTCGGGGGGCTCGGCCTGTGGCAGGGGGCTGTGACGGCCCGGGAACCCCATGGAGGGGGTCGTCGACGGCTACTCGGAAGGGGGGCAAACGCTTGGGTCCCTCGGTGGGCGGCCTCGGCTAGTTCACGGGTCCGCCACACCCGGCCACACAGCCCGCTCAGTTCGCGGCCATCCCGCCGTCGGCGAGGTGGACCTCGCCGGTGACGTAGGCGGCAGCGTCACTCGCGAGATAGACCACACCGGTCGCGATCTCCTCGGGGTCGGCAAAGCGGTCCTGGGGGATCTCGGTGAGCAGGTCCTCGCGGATCGACTCGTTCTCGCGGACGCCCTCGGTGAGGTCGGTCTTCGCGTAGCCGGGCGCGAGCGCGTTCACCCGGATGTCGGGCGCCCAGTCGACGGCCAGGGTCTTTGTCATCCCCACCAAGGCGTGTTTCGAGGCGACGTAAGGGACCTGTTTTGGGAGCCCGCGGACCCCGCCGACGCTGGCCACGTTGACCAGTGCGCCCTCGCCGTCCCGGTCCAGCACCCGGCGGCCGAACGCCCGGGCACACTCGAAGGCCCCGCGGAGATTGACCGCGAAGATCTGCTCCCAGGTCTCGGTGTCGAGGTCACGGGCGTCCCCGAAGAAGGGGTTCATGCCGGCGTTGTTCACCAGCACGTCGGCCGGACCGAGCGCGTCCGCGACCTCGTCGAACAGCGCGACGATACCGGCGCTGTCGGTGACATCCAGCGTGACCGGGTGAGCCGCGGCCCCGGTCGCTTCGACCCGTGCTGCGGTCTCGGCCAGTTCGTCCTCGGAGCGCGCGACCGGGGCGACGTCCGCGCCGGCCTCGGCCAGCGCGACCGCCGTTGCCTCGCCGAGACCGCGACTCCCGCCGGTGACGACTGCGACCGACCCATCGAGTGCAAACGCATCGTGTGCCATACGCATACCACGCCCGCCGCGGTACAAGAGTCGTCGGGCTCGGACCGACGGGCCGGTCTGTGACTGTGCCCACCCGGTGTGGGCGTGTCAGGTCTCCTTGCTGACGCGGTACCACTCGCCGGTCCAGGTGAACAGGTACTCGAAGACGGCCTTCACCGCCGCGAGGCTGTAGACCGGGAGGACAAGCGGGACGAGCAGTCCGGGCCAGCCCGGCCGGGAGACGGTCCCGCGGGCGTGGTCGGACCAGTGGATCAGGTAGGTGACACCCGCGATGGCGGCGAGCGGGACGACAAACAGCAGGTTCGCGCCAACCGCCAGGAGGACGGCGAACTTCGAGAGGACGGTGAGCATGAACAGGCTCCCGAGGACGGTCACGGCCCCGATGACCGCCGAGAGGGGGTTACGGTAGTCGGTCAGCGGGCGAACCGACGCCAGCAGGTGATGGAGCACCTGCGCGTAGCCGGTCATCCAGCGCTTGCGCTGACCCCACCAGTCCCGTAGGCTGTGGGCGGCATCGATCCGCGAGGGGTAGGCGAGTAGCTCTGTCACGTCGAGCCGTTCGCGGTAGCACTGGTGGGCAAAGGCAAAGTCCTCCGTGAGCATCCCCTCGTCGTACCCGTCAACCGCCGCCAGCGCCTCCCGGCGGAGCACGACCGCCCGGCTGGCGGCCATCCGAAACTCGGTACAGACGTACAGCAGCCGAAGCGCCACGTAGTTCAACAGCACCGACTCGTAGTAGGCGAAGGACTCGACCAGCCCGGTCGGCTCGGGGACGGTCCGGCCCTGGACGACGTCGCTGTCCCGGAGCTTTGCGACGGCAGCGGGGACGAACCGCTCGTCGACACGCTCGTCGGCGTCGAAGACCGCGACGTACTCGCCGCCGGTCTCCTCGACGGCGTGGTTGATCGCGCCGGCCTTCGAGCCCGGCGTCCGGGTGTTGACGAGATAGTCGACGTCCTCGTTCGTGGCGAGCTTGGCGGCTCGCTCCTGTGTCGCGGGGTCGTCGGGCTCGCAGACGACCAGCACGCTCAGGTCCTCGTAGTCGGACTCGAGGAGGCTCCGGACGCTCCGCTCGAGGACGTTCGCGTCCCGGTAGACGGGGACAATAGCCGTTACGTGGCCGGCGTCGGTCACGAGGCCGATGTCCGAGGACCGTCCCAGCCCGGCCATGAAGACCGCCGCCGAGACGAGAATAAAGGCGCCAAAGAAGAGCACCGAGAACTCGGCCTCGAGAAAGCCAACGGCTATCGGGATGGCGTTGAGCTGGAGACTCATCGTGACAAAGCCGGTGATGTAGCCAAAGGCCAGGAGGATGGCGGAGAGCCCGAGGAAGACGAGACTGCCGAGCAGGCTCGTGACACGGTTGTCGAGGGGGACCATCGTACCGAAGGAAGGCGTAGCCGCGATAATAAAACGTCTGGGTTCCTCAGCGGACGAAATCCGGGCCCCTGCCCGTTGTGTGCCGGGCACACAGCAACACCGAAGCGAGGGCTGCACAGCCGCTCACGGCGGTCCGGTCCGGGGGTCTGGGGGCGGAAACAACAGGTAATTAAACCATTACTCCATACTCGCGGCTATGAATCGGGACGCCATCTTGGTCGGGGGCGCGCTGCTCGTGTGGGTCGCCTTCGTCACCTTCTGGTTCAGCAACATCGTCGAGCTGACCTCGCTGGGCGTCGTCACCGGGTTCCTCCTGACGACGGTGACGGTCGTCCTCCACTACTCGGAGGGGACCGGGTGGGAGCCGACCGAGGACATCTCCCAGGACGTGCTAGAAAAGCGGGCAGAGACACTGCCGGAGACCGACTTTCCCGAACCAATGAACCGCTCGATCGGGGGCGGCGGCGCACCTGCTGCCGTCGGTGCCGGCGGTGCGGAGGCCGAACTCGCTGACTCCGAGGAGGAGGAGGAAACAGAGGGGTTCGACCCCGCGGCAATCGAGGACCCCGAGACGTACGAGATCGAGTTCCCGAAGAAGGGTGAAACGATCGAGGTGGCCGAAGACGAGAATCTGCTCAAGGCCGGCGAGGACGAGGGCTGGGACCTGCCCTACGCCTGCCGGGAGGGACAGTGTCTCTCCTGTTCGGGTCACATCGCCGACGGCGACGCCCACGAGTACATCAAGCACTCGAACAACGACACCCTCAATGACGACGAGATGGACAAGGGCTACTGTCTGACCTGTACGGCGTACCCCACCCAGTCCTTTACCCTGGAGACCGACGAGTCCCCCTGACTCGCAACTGTTTTATCGGCGTTCCCGTTACCATCGTGTGAGGGCGGCTAGTTCAGCGGATAGAACGCCTGGTTCCGGACCAGATGGTCGGGGGTTCAAATCCCTCGCCGCCCGCTTTTCCTGCGAACGAAGTGAGCAGTGAAAAGCAACGCAAGAGGATTTGAGCCCGAGGAGTCGCAGCGCCCGAGCGAAGCGAGGGCGACCGTCTCCGCTCGGTTCAAATCCCTCGCCGCCCGCTCTCTGCGACGAACGGACGTGAGGAGCGAACGCGGAACCGAGGATTTGAAATAGAGAACGCCGAGCGACAGCGAGGTGTTCGCGTGGTTCAAATCCCTCGCCGCCCGTCCACTTTTTACTGCGTCGGGTGCGCTCGCTTCGCTCGCGCACCACTCCTTGTAAAAACATGGGGAAAAACGACCTCGCCGCTCGACCGCTCCGCGGTCTCGCGGCGAGTGAACCGGCGGCCTGGCGGCCGCCGGATGCTGGTGACCTCAAAAAACGTAGAAGGTGAGCGACGTGGCTCAGTTCGGCAGCTTGAATTCGATGGCCGCGCCCTGGCCGAAGCCGACACACTCGGTGGCGACCCCGCGGTCGATGTCCTCGCGGTTCATCTCGTGAACCAGCGTCACGGGCAGGCGGGCACCCGAACAGCCAAGCGGGTGGCCGATCGAGATGGCGCCGCCGTTGACGTTGAGGATCCCGTCGTCGATCCCGAGTTCGCGCTTGGAGGCGATGACCTGGCTCGCGAAGGCCTCGTTGAGCTCGACCAGACCGTAGTCGTCGATCTCGGTGCCGGCCCGCTCGAGCAGTCCCTCGGTCGCGGGGATCGGTCCGATACCCATGACCGTGGGGTCGACGCCGTGGACGTGGTGGGTGCCAACCTCGGCGAGGACGTCGAGGTCGTGTTCCT
>JAQCNN010000076.1 GCA_028275005.1 Salinirussus sp. | reverse complement strand
TGGTCGAGATAGCCGGCGATCGCACCCCCGAGCGCGGGCGACAGCGGGACGAAGGCGAGTAGCGCCCCGACCATCGCACCCACCAGGCCAAGGATCCACCGCGGCGTGGGTCGGCCGGCACGGCGTGCCCGGCCGTTGGCGACGACGACCGCGACGCCGACGGCCCCAGCCAGGGCGCCAAGAACCACCAGCCCGAGCCCGACCCACTGGCTAACCGCCAACAGCAGGTCGACAGCTTCCGTCTCGGTCAACACCTCCGACCGGAACTCGCTGGCGGCGACAGTGCCGGCGACGTCAGCCCGGTCGATGAACGAGTACAGCGACCCACCCACGAGCGCGCTCAGGAGGCCGGTGATACCGAGGAACGCGGCGACCGCCCAGTCGAAGAGGCGGTCGAAGACGGCCGGCGGGTCCGAGGGGTTCGACCGCTCGAGTGGAGGGTTCGCTCCCATGAGTAGCTGTCGGGTGGAGACACGCATAGTACCGCGGGCAGCGTCACAGAGCCTGCAACCCGGCCGGACCGCTCGACCCGAGGCCGGACTCGGGGGGGTTGCGGACCCCGTGGTCGGTGCGCGGGGGTCCGTTGTGGAGGGTCGTCAGTAGAACTCCCGGACTAGGTCCATCGCGTCCTCGGGGGCGCCGTCGGGGATCTCGTACATCGGGTCCTCGAGGCCCTCGCGCTCCTCGAAGGGCACCGAACCCTCGTCCTGGTAGATGACACCGATGTGTTCGCGGTCACCGGTCATGATCCGCTCCTGGGCCGCCTCGTAGTCGGTGGGGTCGTGGTCAACCTCGGAGAGGTCGACGATGGAGTCGCGCCAGTAGTCGTAGGTGTCGACGTCGTTGAAGGTCACACAGGGCGAGTAGACGTTGACGAAGCCAAAGCCGTCGTGTTCGATTGCCTTCCGGACGACCTCGGTGTGGCGCTGGGAGTCCGAGGAGAACGTCTGTGCGATGAACGTCGCCCCCGACGCCAGCGCGAGCGCGAGCGGGTTGACCGGGGGCTGTTTGGGGCCCTCCGGCGTCGTGGCCGTCTCGAAGTCCTCCCGCGAGGTCGGGGAGGCCTGGCCCTTCGTCAGCCCGTAGATACGGTTGTCCATGACGACGTAGCTCATGTCGACGTTCCGGCGAACGGCGTGGACGAAGTGGCCGGCCCCGATGGAGTAGCCGTCACCGTCACCGCCGGCGACCATCACCTCCAGTTCGGGGTTGGCCATCTTCACGCCGATACCCACCGGCAGGGCGCGGCCGTGGACACCGTGCAGCGCGTAGCTGTGCATGTAGGTGCCGATCTTTCCGGAGCAGCCGATCCCCGCCACCACGAAGGTGTTGTCGGGGTCGTTGCCGGTCTCGGCCAGCGCCTTCATCATGCCGTTCATGGTGCCGAAGTCGCCACATCCCGGGCACCAGGTCGGTTGCTTGTCGGACTTGAAGTCGGTAAAGCGGACGTCTGAGCTCATTTTGTTGCCTCTTGGGGTTCGCGGACCGCCTGTTTGATCTCCTCTGCGAGTTCCTCGGCCTTGAACCGCACGCCTGTATACTTGTTTACACGTTCGACCCGTTCGAGCACGTCGTGTTCGATAACGTCGGCAAACTGCCCGGTCGCGTTACACTCGACGACGACAGCCGTCTCCGCCTGCTCGATCTCCTCGGCCAGGTCCGGCCGCGGGAAGATGTAGGGCACCGAGATGAACCGCACCGCGACCCCCTCGTCCTCGAGGATCTCGAGCCCCTCGCGCATGGCGCCCTCGTTGGAGCCCCAGGAGAGGACGAGCGTGTCGGCGTCGGGGTCGCCAAACTCCCGGTAGTCCCAGTTCTCCTCCTCGCGGGCGGTCTCGACCTTTCGCTGGCGCTTGTCCACCTGGTCGACGCGGACGGACTCCTCCTCGGTCCGCCGGCCGAGTTCGTCGTGTTCGAGCCCGGTCGTCATGTGCGCGCCGTCGGTCGTTCCGGGGAAGGCCCGCGGGCTGACACCGTCGGCGACCGGGAAGTGCGGCTGGAAGCGACCCTTGTCGTCGAGCCAGGTGTCGACCTCCCCCTCGTCGACGACCTTCCCGCGCTCGACTGTCACCTCGTCCATGTCGAAGGCCTCCGGCGGGAACGTCTGTTCGGTGACCGCAAGCGCCAGGTCGGAGACGAGAAAGACGGGGATCTGGTACTTCTCGGCCAGGTTGAACGCCTCGACGGTCTTCCAGAAACACTCCGCGACCGTCGTCGGCGCGACGACGAAGCGAGGGATCTCGCCGTGCCCCCCGTACAGCGCCATATCGAGGTCGCCCTGCTCCTGCTTTGTCGGCATCCCCGTCGAGGGCCCCGAGCGCATCACGTCACAGATGACCAGCGGGGTCTCGGTCTGGGCGACCAGCCCGAAGCTCTCGGTCATGAGGTCGAGCCCCGGGCCGGAGGTGGCGGTCATCGCCCGGGCACCCGAGCGTGCCGCCCCGAGCGCCAGGTTGATCGCCGCGAGTTCGTCCTCGGCCTGGACGACCTTGCCGCCGTACTGGTTGATCCGGCCGGTCAGATACTCCATGACGTCCGTCGCGGGTGTGATCGGGTAGCCGGCGTAGAACCGGCAGCCGGCGGCGATAGCGCCCATCCCGATCGCCTCGTCGCCGTTCAACAGGACGTAGTCCGCGTCGGTCGTCACGAGCTCGTAGTCGAAGTCGTGGTCGTACTCCGCCGCGACGTACTCCTGGCCCAGACGGGCCGCCTGTTGATTGTTCTCGACGAGGGCCTGACCCTTGTCCTTGAACCGCTTTTCCAGGGATTCGTCGAGGTTCTCGATCGGGAAACTCGCCACCTCACAGGCTGCCCCCAGCGCGACGACGTTGCGCATGATGGCACCCCCTGCGTCCTCGGCAAGGCTCTTCAGCGGGACGTCGAGCCCGATCATCCCCTCCGGGATCTCGATGTCCTGCATCGTTGTTCGCTCGCCGTCGTAGATGATGACACTCCCCTCGTGGAGCTCGTCGAGGTTCTCGTCGATGGTCCGCTCGGTGAGCGCGATGAGGATGTCGAGACGGTCGACGACACTCTCGATACGGTCGACAGAGGTACGTACCTTGTACGCGGTATAGCCCCCTCGGATCCGGGACGCGAAGTCCTTGGAGGTAAAGACGTGTCGGCCTGCCCGTGAGAGTGCCTGAGCGAAGATCTTTCCTGTAGAGTCGATCCCATCGCCGGCTTCGCCGCCGATGGCCCAGTTCAGGTCGTCGGGCATACTAGACGACCGTACCAATGGCGGGAGCAAAAGCCTTCTGTAAGCCGATTCTCCGCCCCCCGGCGAGCACGAACCACCCCACGAGACGGCGGACGGCCCGGGAGCCAGCGGCCAGAACGAAAACCCCTTGCCCGGCCTGCCCAAATAAATTGTATGGACGAGACTCCGCTCCCGGTCGCAGCCGTGGAGGAGGTTGGCCCCGACACCGTCGCTATCGAGTTCGAGTCGCCGCCGGCGTTTGCGGCTCGGCCCGGCCAGTTCGTCAAACTCACCATGGACGTCGACGGACAGCCCGAGCCGCGGTTCTACACGATCTCCTCGTCCGACGTCGCGGACACCCTTCAGGTGACCGTCGGGATCGACCCCGACGGGGACGTGAGCCCCGTCCTGCGCTCGCTCTCGGCCGGTGACGAGGTGGTCGTCTCCGGCCCCTTCGGTGACGCCTACTACGAGGACGAGCCCCGTGTCCTCGTTCTCGCCGGCGGCCCGGGTGTCGGCCCGGCGGTCGGCATCGCCGAGCGAGCCCTCGCGGACGGAAACGAGGCGACCGTCATCTACCGGGACGAGACACCCGTTCACGAACAGCGCCTGGCCGCCCTGTCGAACGACGGGGCGGACGTTACGGTCCTCGGGCCCGCGGACTCGCTGACCGACGCTGTCGCCGACGCCCTGACCGGCGACACGCAGGCGTTTGTCTACGGGTTCGGTGCGTTCCTCGACGACGCCACCGCCGCCATCGAGGCCGCCGACGGGGACCCCGACGCCGCGAAGGTCGAGAACTTCGGGTGAGGGAGGCCTTTTGTCCCTGGCGACCGAAAGCTGTGTATGTCAGACCAAAGATACGTATACACCACACACGGCACGACAGCGAAAAGCGGGACTGTCGGTGACCTGGAGGCGGTGGTCAACGAGTACGCCCGCGAAGGGTGGCGACTCCACGAGACTCTCGAGGAGAACGGAACGACGATCGGGCTGATCTTCGAGCGCGAGGTCTGAGCCCACACCGACAGCCCCGCGGAGTCACTCGCTGTCCGGTCGGTCGGCACGGACCGAGCCCGGTCGCCGGGCTGCGTCACCCAGGGTGGCCACCCTCGCTGTCCCAGGGCGTGTCCCCGCCGCTACCGCCGGTCTTGTAGGTGCCGTGGGCGGTGGCGACGTGTGTCTCGTCGTCGTCGTAGACCTCGACGCGAGCCAGTGCGAGACTCCCGCCGAAGCGGACCAGCTCCGCCTCGGCCCGGAGGTCGGAGGTGGCCGGCGCGAGGTAGTCGATCCGCATGTCCACCGTCGGCGTCGGCACGTCGGTGTAGGACATGACCGCCGCCCCGCCGACCGTGTCGGCGAGCGCGTACGTCGCGCCGCCGTGGGCAACGCCGGTCTCCGCGTTCGACGTGTGAGCCTCCGTCAGCGGCATCCGGCCGACGGCTGTCCCCTCACCGACCGCCACGAGTTCCATGTCGAGTAGCTCCGCAAAGGGCATGCCGTCCAGGCTCGGCGCCTCGCTCATCGGCACCGACCCACCGGACCGGGACAGCGGTACGCCGACAGCGACGGGCTCTGCCCCCCGGCCGGGTCAGTCGTCGGTGTGTCTGACAATGTGGACATCGTACTCGGGGTCCTCCGAGATTGGGCTGCCAACACTCGTGACCGGCGTGGAGACGCGGCCGGCGTTGTCGCTGCCCACGAAGACGATCGAGGCGTCGATGTCGTGGGCCACCTGCCGGATCGTGCGGGTGATGTCGTTGTGGGTAGTGGCAGCGAGCGAGGCCATCGACTCGGGCCGCTCGGCGCGAAACGTCGCCGTAGGGGCCACCTCCTCGACCTCGGCGGCGAACCGCTGTTCGACCGTCTCGGGGTCGTACGTCTCGCCCTCCTCGACCCACCCTCGCTCCAGCGCGAACGACGGGTCGTCGGGGACCACGGTCAGGACCACGACCCCCTCGCCACGGTAGTCCGCGAACTCGGTTGCGCGGCTGATCGCCGCTCGCGACAGTGCGGAGCCGTCGTACGGTGAGAGCAGTGTCATGCGCTCAGGTTGTCTGCCGGGCCTGTAAACGTAGGGGTAGTGACCCCGACGGTGTTACTCCTCGTCGGAGTCCGGTCGCCCCCAGGCCTTGTACAGTTCCCGGCGGTCACGGAGCCCCTCCGCGGGCAGGGCGTGGTCGACGACGTAGGCCTCAGCCTCGTGTTCGTTGTCCCACATCGCCTGGTGAGCGCCCGGCAGGTCCGGCCAGTCGACGACCTTCGGCGTCGTGACGTCGATGGCGCCGGCGTCGATCTCGGCGTTGAGCTGCTGGACCTCGTAGGCGTTCGAGAGGTGGCTCCCGAGGACCGACGCCGTCGGCATGTGGACCGACCGCTGGCGCATCCAGACCTGGGGCGCGTAGAAGGAGTACCGCCGGTCGCCGACGTCCTCGCTGTAGACGACCCGGCCGGTGTGGGGCCGGACGAGCATCGTCGACACTCCGAGCGCATCGTGGCCGGCGCGCTCGAAGACCACATCCGGGTTCCCCCGGGGGTTCTCCGTCGTCCGGAGGTGCTGGCCAACGGCCTTCCCCAGCGGCTTGAACGCCGAATCGGTGTACTCCTGGACCGCCTGCTTGAACGCGTCCGGGTCGGCCTGTGGGTGTGGGAAGTCCGGCATCGTCTCGGGCCAGTCGAACTCCTCCTCGCGGCGCTGTAACTCCTCGAGCGAGATGACGGCGGCAACGGCGTCCCCAAAGCCCAGTGACTCGACGAACTCCGCCTGTTCGTCGGTGTAGGCAACGACGACCACGTCGGCGTCGACGTCGCGGCCGGCCTCGACGGCCCGCAGCCCCGTCGTGTCGAGGACCCCCTCGGGGCCGGTGTCGGTGCCGTAGTAGACCAACAGCCCGTCGCCGGCGTTCAGGTCGACACTGTCGAACATCTCCTCGGGGGTGCTCGTGCCGGGCTTGCCGAGGAACGTCATCCGGTAACCCGTCGACGCCCCCCAGAAGGTGAGTGTCCCGCCCTCGTCGAGCAGCTGGAAGCTACGGGGGAAGGACTGCTCGCCGGCGTGACTCACCGCGTAGTCGGCAAGCCCGCCGTTTTGCTCGCGGAACCGCTCGACGAACTGCTCGCCGGCCGCCTTCCACTCGTCCCAGGTCTCGGGGTCCTCCGGGATCGGCCCCCAGATGTCGCCGAACTCCTCGGACGTGCGGTCGAGCGCCCCGGCACCCGCGCTCTCGATGCGTTCGGCCCGCTCGTCGCTCGAACAGAGCCCGGAGACGGAGAGCCCGTTCCGCAGGCCGATCCTGACGGACTCCCAGCCGGTCCCCGTTGCGCCGCCCTCGACGAACATCGACCCGCCGGGTTCGATGTCGAGCGTCGTGAACAGTGCCCGGTAGACCGTCCCCATCGCGAGGACGTACGACCCCGCCTCCTCGATGGAGGTCTCCTCGGGGATCGGGTGGACCTGTGGCCCCTGTGCGACCATGAACTGCTGGTGGCTCCCGTCCGGCTCCTCGTAGCCCTGGATGGAGAAGCCGGAGTACATCGGGTCGAGCCCCATCCGCGGGTTGAGCAGGCCGGACTGCCCGGAGTAGACGGTGACCAGGTCACCAACCGCGACACGGCCCTCCGCGTTGACGGCCTCGCCGGCATCTACCACCAGCGCGGCCCCGCCACTGCCGGTGATATGCCGGTCACGGTCGTGGTTGTCGAACTGGCTGACCGGGATGCCGGTGACCGCCCACACGTCGTTGAAGTTCACCTCGCTCGTGAGCATGTACAACAGCACCTCGTTCGGGCCGGGCTCCTCGACCGGGTACAGCCCTTCGACCTCCGCCTCGTCGGGGTCACCGTGAGCCGGCTTAGCCGTCTCGGGGTCCTTCTCGACGGCAAACCCGTACTGCCACTCCGGCACCTCGTCGACACCCGGGTAGAACGGCTCCCCGACAGGGAGCAGTTCACCGGCGTCCTCTAGCTCGTCGGCCACCTCGGCCGGCGGGGACTCCCTCGGCCGCACCGGGAGCGGTTCGGCCTGGCCGTCGAGGAACTTCTCGATGCCGGTCTTCCCGCCGTCGGGGTCGACGACGGCGGCGGCGAAGTTGTCGGCCTCGCGGTCGAGCCCCGCGGCGAGGCCGTCCTCGAAGCCGGCCCGGATTGCCTCGACGGCGCGGTCGAAGGCACGCTCGCGGCCGACACTCGTCTGCGCACACTGCTCGCGGTTCCGGGCAACGTGTTCGTCATCGAGGACTGCCTCGGGGAACTCGCCGGGGCTGTCCCAGCGTTCACGGGCCGCGAGCCGGCCTGTGCGGGCGTCCCGGAGGGTCGTCCCCTCGTCCCTGACGTGCTCGCGGGCGAGTTCGGCCGCCCGCACACGGGCTGGCCTGTCGGTCGTCTCGTCGACCAGCCCCATCGCGGCCGCGTCCTCGGCGTCGATGTTCCGGCCGTTGGTGAGTGCGGTGACGGCGTCGGTCAGCCCCTCGGTCCCACGACGGTCGTTGAGGAGCTTCGGGAGCCGCTGTGTGCCACCGTAGCCGGGGATGATGTTCAGCCGGAGTTCTGGCTGGCCGAAGGTCGCGTGTGACTCGGCGACGGTGTAGTGGGCGGCGAGTTGGAGCTCGTTGCCACCGCCCAGCGCCGCCCCGTCGACGGCCGCGACCACGGGCGCCGAGAGGGTCTCCAGCTTTCGGAAGGCCTCGTGGGCCTTCCGGGCGAGGGCGCGTGCCTCGTCGCGTTCGTGGACCTCGTCGAGGAACTGCTCGATGTCGGCCCCGGCGACGAACGCCTCACCCTCGCTTCTGAGGACGACCGCACCGACGGCCTCCTGCCGGTCGAGATGCTCGGCGACCGTGTTGAGCTCGTCGAGCGTGCGCTCGGTCAGGGCGTTTACCGGTGGGTTGTCGAGCGTGACCGTCGCCACGTCGGCCTCGGCCCCGGGGACGGGGTTGTACTGGACGGTGAAAAAGCGGTACTCGTCGAGCACCTCCTGCTCGCGGGCGATCCGCTGGTGACGCCGCCAGCGCTCGGCCTCGGGGCGGATCGCGTCGACCGCCTCGGGGTTTTTGAGCGTCGTCGTGTCGCCGACCGGGTCACCCGAGAGCATCGCCGCCAGCATCCGGCGCATATACTTGCCCGAGCGGGTCTCGGGGAACTCCTCGACCTCGATGAACGAGTCGGGCACGGCAACCACGCCCTTCTCCTCGCGGACGAGCCGGGCGAGCCGGCGTTCGACCTCGGTGGTGAGGGTCTCACCGGGGCGGGTCTGGACGAACGCGACCGGGGTGAGCCCCTTCTCGTGGTGGGGGGCGCCGACGACAACCACGTTCGCGACCGGTGTGTCGGGGTTGAGCTGTTTGTCACGGAGCATCGCCCCCTCGAGTTCCGCGGTCCCCATCCGGTGTCCCGAGACGTTGATCACCTCGTCCGAACGGCCGTGCAGGCTGAAGGAGTCGTCCTCGTAGCGCTTTGCGACGTCGCCCTGGAGGTAGGCGTGTTCGCCGTCCTTCTGGACCCAGTAGGTGTCCTCGAACCGTTCCCGGTTGCCCTGCCAGTCAGTCGGCGCCTCGGGGTCGAACTCGCCGCCCCAGACGGTCCGCATCAGATACGGGTAGGGTTCGCGGATGATGACTTCCCCGCGCTCCTCCGTGTCGGCCGCCCGCCAGGTGCTCGTCCCGTCGGGGTGCTCCTCCGCCTCGACCCAGACGTCGCCGAACACCCAGGGTGCCGGGTACGTGTGGGCGTCCGGGCGGAGTTGGAAGTCGTCGTTCCCGTAGAAGTGCGTCCAGACGATACCGCCGTGTTCGGTGGCCCAGTAGGAGTTGATGTACCAGGGACAGACCTCCTCCATCGCGAACTCCTGGACGGACTCGTTGACCGGTTCGGCACAGAACGTCGCCACCCGGAGGCTGTCGGTCGACCACTCGTTCATGTCCGCGACGTTGTCCGGGTCCTCCATCACCGTCTTCAGGAACGTGACACCGGCCTTGAAGACGTCCACGTCGTAGCGCTCGATGATCGAGCTAAAGCGGCCGGCGTCCGGATACAGCGGCGAGCCCTCGGCGACGACACTCGTGGTGCGGGTGGTGAGGGAGGCGCTGATCAGGTACGACTGCCCGGTGATCCACCCCGGGTCCGCGACGACGAAGATGGTGTCCTCGCCGGGCTCGACGTCGAAGGACATCCCCATCGTGTGCGCGATGCCGGCGGTGTAGCCGCCGTGGACGTGGACGACGCCCTTCGGTTTGCCCGTCGAGCCGCTGGTGAAGATCACGAACAGCGGGTACTCGGCGTCGACCGGCTCGGGCCGGCTTGTCGCCCACAGCGCCCCCACGAACTCCCGGTCGGGCAGGTCGAAGAGGGCGGCCTCGTCGTCGACGGCGAAGCCGGCGTCGCGGGCCCCCGCGAACACCTGCTCGCGGGCCTCGTCGTGGAGGTCGTGGGCCCAGTGGTCGCGGTCGTGCATCTGGGTCTCCTGGCCGGTGTGCTGGACGACGACCACGTCCTCGACGACGTGGCTGGCCTCCACCAGCGCCTGGGCGACCCCGGTTCGGACCTCGGTGGCCCGGTCGGGGTCCAGGTCCAGCCCGGTCAGCGCGTGGCCGACCCCGCGCATCGCGTCCGCGCGGTCGACGGTGATCGACCCCTCGACAGCCTCGGCGACGGCCTCGCGGACGGTCGCGGCCCGTTCCTCGGGTACGTCCAGTTCCTCGAGGGCGTCGGCGACGACCTCGTGGACCGTCTCGACGGGGAGATACTCGTCGAGGGCGGGGTCACCGTACGCCTCCTTGTAGGGGGTGACCTCGGCGTTGCGGTACCCGCCGTCGGCGGTGACCAGGACCTCGGCGTCGAGTTCGGCGATCCGGTCGGAGAGGGTCTTGTCGGAGAAGCCACCGAAGACGGGCGTGTAGACGACACCCATCCGCTTGCAGGCCTCCATGTAGTAGACCTGCTCCATCACGTTCGGCATGTTCATCGCCACGCGGTCGCCCTTCTCGACACCCAGGTTCCGAAGCGCCTGGGCACGGACCGCGACCTCGTAGAGGAGGTCACGCCGGGAGATGGACTCCGAGACGACCGGGCCGCCGCGGCCGTCGCGTTTCGACTGGTCCCACCGGTCACCCTCGAAGTGGAAGGCGACCTCGTCACCGTGGCCGGCCAGGACGTGACGGTCGACCTCGTTGAAGCAGGCGTTTGTCTGCCCGCCGACGAACCAGCGGTACAGCGGCGGGTCCGAGTCGTCGAAGGCGGTGTCCCAGGGCATCGCCGACGGGTCACGGTCGAGTGTCGTCGGCTCGCAGTCGTCGGTGAAGCCGGTCCACTCACCGTCGGCACGGGTGGCCCACGTCTCGGCCTCGGGGTGATACCAGTGGATCTCCTCGCAGGCGATCTCGCCGTGGAACTCGCCGGGGTCCTCCCGAGCGCGCTCGCGCATCCGCTCCCAGTCCTGTCGCGTACGGACCGAGTTGTTACTCGCAGGTTCCGGAAGCCGGACGAGGTCTTTAGATTCAGACATGCTGATGTGGTTCGTAACATCCTCATCGTGGGACTGGTACAAAAAAATGATGTTCGTTCGTTATATTCTGACGGCTCGCTGATATAAGCGACTATAAATCATTATATTTATTGTGGGTTGACTCGAGGCCTGGGGTATGAGTTCTGGGACAAGCCAGGCAGAGTCGGCCGGTCCGGAGGCGACGGTCTCCGAGTTGATCGAGAACGCCCGCGCCGCGATGGCGCAGGTCGCGGATTACGACCAGGACGAGGCCGACAGACTCGCGCGGGCGGTCGGCTGGGCGGTCTACGAGGAGGACCGCTGTCGCGAGCTCTCGGAGCTCGCGGTGGAGTCGACCGGTCTGGGTGACGTCGACGACAAGTTCCAAAAGAAACGCCGAAAGGTCCCCGGCGCGCTGGACGGGATGCTCGGCGAACAGACCGTCGGCGTGGTCGAGGAGGACGAGGAGACCAATCTCGTCGAGGTCGCAAAGCCCGTCGGCGTGGTCGGCGCTGTCGTTCCGTCGACGAACCCCGGCGCGACCCCGACCCTGCTCGCGATGATGGCCGTCAAGAGCCGCAACGCGATCGTGCTCTCGCCCTCGCCGCGTGGGCTGGCGGTCTGCGAGCAGGTCGTCGAGTGGATTCACGAGGAGTTCGACCGGATCGGCGCCCCGAAGGACCTCGTCCAGATGGTGCCAACGCCGGTCAGCAAGGCAAAGACGTACGCACTGATGGACCAGTGTGACCTCCTGCAGGTCACCGGCTCGTCGGACAACGTCGTGTCCGGCCAGGAGTCGGGCACCCCGAACTACTGTGTCGGCGAGGGGAACCCGGTGGGCATCATCGACGAGACGGCCGACATCGAGGCCGCCGCCAACCGCGTCGCCACCTCGAAGAGCTTCGACAACTCCACCAGTTGCTCAAGCGAGGGCAACGTCGCCATCGTCTCCGAGGTGTACGACGAGACGATGGCCGCACTGGAGGCCGCCGGCGGGTACATGTGTGACGACGACCAGCGCGAACAGATCGAGACGATGCTGTTCCCGGAGGGTCACGGCTCACTCAACCCCGACGCGCTGGCGAGTACCCCCGCCGAACTGTGTGACCTGGCCGGCATCGACGACACGGCTGCCCGGGACGCCGACTTCCTGATGGTCGAAGGGGAGGGGGCCGGCCCGGAGTATCCGCTGTGTGGCGAGAAGATCACGACGGTTCTCAACGTCTACGAGGTCCCGGACGTCTACGAGGCGTTCGACCTCACCCAGGAGGTCCTCGACTACGAGGGGGCCGGTCACTCGGCCAGTCTCCACACCACCGACCAGGACCGGGCGCTCCAGGCCGGCCGGGAGATCGACGTTGCCCGGATGCTGATCAACCAGGTCCACTCGTTCAGCAACGGCGGCCACTACGCCAACGGGCTGGGCTCGACCCTCTCGGAGGGGGCCGGGACGTGGGGCGACAACCAGCTCGACGAGAACGTCACCTTCGAGCAGTTCTACCAGACGACGACGGTCACCCGCCCGATCGAGGACGCCGAGGAACCCGACCCCGACGAGGTGTTCGCCCCCTACCTGGAGGCGCGGTGATGCCGGAGCGGTTCGTCTCGCCCGCCGAAACAGTCGTCGGCTCCGGCGCGGTCGACTCCGTCGGCGACCGGATGGCCGACCGTGGGTCGCGGGCGCTAGTCCTTGCAACCTCCGGCGTGTTCGACCGCTTCGGCCAGCGGGTCCGTGACAGCCTCACCGACGCCGGCATCGAGACAGCCGTCTTCGACGAGGTGCGGCCGGACCCGACGGTCGCGAACGTCGAGGCGGCCCACGAGCTGTACCGGGAGGCTGACTGTGACTGTCTGGTCACCCTCGGCGGCGGCTCGCCGATCGACACGGGCAAAGCTGTTGGCGTTGTCGCGGCAAACGGCGGCGAGATCCGCGAGTACGCCACCGACAGGGCCGGCTACGAGGGCGTCCCCGAGCAGATACCGCCGCTGTGTGCGGTGAACACCACCGCCGGAACCGGCAGCGAGGCGACCCGCTCTATCGTCATCACCGACGAGACGACCAGCACCAAGTTCCTGGTCGTCTCGACGGCGTGTGTGCCGACGGTCGCCGTCGAGGACCCCGAACTGGTCCGGAGTCTCCCCCCGAGTCACACCGCCTTCACCGGTATCGACGCGCTGACACACGCGGTCGAGGCCTTCGTGTCGGTCCACGCCTGGGAGATGTCGGACACGCTGGCCCGGTCGGCGATCGACCGGATCGTCCGCTGGCTCCCGGTCGCCTGGGCGAACGGCGACCACATCGAGGCCAGAGAACAGACGCTGGTCGGCCAGTTCCAGGCCGGCCAGGCGTTCACCAACTCCTCCGTCGCGCTCGTCCACGGGATGGCCCGGCCGTTCGGGGCACAGCTTCACGTCCCCCACGGCCTCGCCAACGCCATCCTGTTACCGTACGTCATGGAGTTCTCGGTCCAGGGCGCACCCGAGCGGTACGCGGAGATTGCCCGGCGGCTCGGCGCGGCGACGGAGTCGACACCGACACGGGAGGCCGCACAGGCCGCCGGCCCGGCGGTCCGGGAGCTCTGTACCGACGTCTCGCTGTACGGCTATCTCGACGAGTTCGGGACCGTCCCCGAGCGGGCGGCCTACGCCGAGGTGGTTCCGGAGATGGCGGCGGACGCCATCGCGTCCGGGTCACCGGACAACAACCCCAGAAAGCCCAGCCACGAGGAGGTCGCGGACCTGTACATGACCGTCTACGACGACGTGCTGGAGGCGTACCAATGACCGACGGGAGCGGCCACGAGCGGACCGTTCGGACCGGCGGGAGTGAGACCGAGGCGTCGGTGACCGTCCGGGGCGAGGTGGGCGGTCGCTCGACCCCGGCCGGGGACGACCCGGTCGGTACTGTCAGGATTCCGGGGTCCGCAACCGACGCCGAGGCCGATGCGATCGCGGCAGCCGTACACGCCCACCTCGACGCGAGCGGCCGGCTCCCCGAGTCCGAACACGACCGCGAGGCTCGCCAGTGGGTCGTATCCGGCCGGCTGCTCGGGTTTGGCGCCGAGTCGGCGCCGTCAGACGGCGAGGCGCTGACCGAGCCCTGGGCCGCCGCGAGCCGGGTCTGCAGCGAGTGGTGAGCCACTCCGGCCGCCGGACCCCCACGAACGTTTATAACAGATGCGACCCAGAGGCGTAGTATATTGACACTCCGGACAGCGTGTGCGGCGTTGCAAGCACACGGCCCCGGAGCCAGGCCGGCCGAACAACAGTGGATATCCGACAGATGAGAGAGGCGATACGGACACCTGACGCAGGCGCATCGGCCCCGACCAGTAGTATCCCCGTGACCGGCCCGGCGCGTGAGGGGGCAGCACGGCCGGTGTCGGCACCGGCTCCCCTCGGAGGGTGCGGCCCGGCCGCCACGGAGGGGGACGGATGACGACCGACGACAGCCAGCGCCCGGAGACCTGGCTGAACGAGGACCCCGAGGACGAACTCGCGCAGCGCCGCCAGGAGACGCTACGGGGCGGTGGCGAGGAGCGGATCGAGTCCCAGCACGACAAGGGGAAACTCACCGCCCGCGAGCGCCTCGACTACTTCCTCGACCAGGGGACGTTCCGGGAGGTCGGCCCGTTCGTCGAACACCAGCACGACGAGTTCGGCCTGGACGAAAACCGGGTCGCCGGCGACGCCGTGGTGACGGGGTACGGCGAGGTGAACGGCCGGAAGGTGTTCGTCTACGCGCTGGATTTCACCGTGTTGGGCGGGTCGGTGGGTGAGGCGGTGGCCGACAAGATCTGCAAGGTGACCGAGATGGCCATCGAGAACGGGACGCCGATCGTCGGGATCTGGGACTCCGGCGGCGCACGGATCCAGGAGGGCGTGGACTCGCTTGCCGGGTTCGCACGTATCTTCCAGCGAAACGTCCGGGCCTCGGGGGTGATCCCGCAGATATCGGTCATTACGGGGCCCTGTGCTGGCGGGGCGACGTACTCGCCGGCGCTGACCGACTTCACGTTCATGGTCTCCGAGACCTCCTACATGATGATCACCGGTCCGGACGTCATCGAGACGGTCACCGGCGAGCAGGTCACGAAGGAGGAACTCGGCGGGGCGAAGGTCCACGCCACACGGAGCGGCGTCGCCCACGCCGCCGTGGACACCGAGGAGGCGGCGCTTGACGACGTGCGCAGTCTCCTCGGGTATCTCCCCCCGAACCACCTCACCGACCCGCCGACGGTTCGCAGCAACGACGACCCCGACCGACCCAGCGACGCACTCGCCGATATCGTCCCCAGCGAGCCACGCAAGCCATACGACGCCGTCGACGTGGTCGAGGAGTTGGTCGACCGTGAGAGCTTCTTCGAGGTCCACGAGTCGTTCGCCCGGAACCTCGTGGTCGGGTTCGCCCGGCTGGACGGGCGGCCGGTCGGCGTCGTCGCCAACCAGCCCCGCGTCAACGCCGGCACACTCGACATCCAGGCCAGCCAGAAGGGGGGCCGGTTCGTCCGCTTCTGTGACGCGTTCAACCTCCCGATCATGACGCTCGTGGACGTTCCGGGGTTCATGCCGGGGACCAGCCAGGAGCACAACGGGATCATCCGTCACGGTGCAAAGCTCATCTACGCCTACGCCGAGGCGACGGTGCCACTGCTGACCGTCGTCACGCGGAAGGCCTACGGCGGGAGCTACATCGTGATGGGGTCGAAGTATCTCGGCGCGGATATCAACTACGCCTGGCCGGGCACGGAGATGGCCGTGATGGGCCCCCGGGGCGCCGTCAACATCCTCTACCGCGACGAACTGGCCCAGTCCGACGACCCGGAGGCCCTCCGGGAGGACCTCGTCGACGAGTACCGCGAGGAGTTTGCCAACCCCTACGGCCCCGCCCAGCGTGGCTACATCGACGACGTCATTCGG
This sequence comes from Salinirussus sp., assembly GCA_028275005.1. Lineage (GTDB taxonomy): Archaea > Halobacteriota > Halobacteria > Halobacteriales > Haloarculaceae > Salinirussus. Next base: position 7,189 of record JAQCNN010000076.1, on the reverse strand, counting down.
CCGGCGGAGACCCGTCGCCGGCTGGTCGACGACCTCGACGTCTTCCGGCGGAAAAACGAGCAGACAGTCCCGAAAGACCACGGGAACGTCCCGCTGTAACCGCGTACGTATCGGGCGCGGTCAGTGCTGGACGAACTCCACGAGGATGCCGCCGGTGTCCCCGGGGTGGAGGAAGGCCACCTCGTGGCCCCACGCGCCCGGTCTCGGCTCCTCGTCGATGCGGTCCACGTCGTGTGCGCGGGCCCGGTCGAGTGCCCCCTCGATGTCGGCAGTCGCCAAGGCGACGTGGTGGATACCCGGACCGTTGTCCGCGAGGTATGACGCGATGGGGCCGTCCTCGACCGGTTCGAGGAGTTCGAGATAGCCGCCGCCAACGTCGAGGAAGACGACGTCCATCCCGTCGAACCGTTCGTCGTGGACACGGTCACAGCCGAGTAGGTCGGTGTACAACGCAGCCAGGCCGTCGGCGTCGTCGGTGGCGACGCCGGCGTGGTCAAAATCCATGCGCGCACCTGCGACCGCGGCCGATAAAAAGCCCCGGCGCGACTACGAGAGGGGCGGGCTCACATCCCGGGCTGGTGTTCGCCAAAGACCTCCCGCATCGCGTCACAGATCTCCCCGGTCGTCGCGTAGGCCTTGACCGCGCCGATGATGTAGGGCATGAGGTTCTCGTCGCCGCGGGCGGCCTCCCGGAGCGCGTCCAGGCGGTGGGTTACCTCGGCGTCGTCGCGCTCCGCCCGGAGGGCGTCGAGGTTCTCCTTCTGGCGGCGTTCCTCCTCCGGGGAGACCTCCTCGATGTCGACCTCCTCCTCCTCGTCGACCTGGTACTTGTTGACGCCGACGATGATCCGCTCCTCCTCCTCCTGCTCGCGCTGGCGCTCGAAGGCGACATCCTGGATCTGCCGTTGCACCCACCGGTCCTCGATGGCCTTGCGCATCCCGCCGCGGTCGTCGACCTCCCGGATGATCTCGAAGGCCTCCTCCTCCAGTTCGTCGGTGAGACTCTCGATGTAGTAGCTCCCGCCGAGCGGGTCGACGGTGTCCGCGGCACCGGACTCCTGGGCGAGGATCTGCTGGGTCCGCAGGGCGGTGCGAACCGACTCCTCGGTCGGGATCGACAGCGCCTCGTCCTTGCCGTTGGTGTGGAGGCTCTGGGTGCCACCGAGGACGGCGGCGAGTGCCTGGTAGGCGACCCGGACGATGTTGTTGTCGACCTGCTGTGCCGTGAGCGTCGAGCCCGCAGTCTGTGTGTGAAACTTCAACTGCTTTGCTTTGGGGTTCTCGGCGCCGAAGCGCTCGTCCATGATCTGCGCCCACATCCGGCGGGCGGCACGGAACTTCGCGACCTCCTCGAGGACGTTGTTGTAGGAGGCAAAGAAAAAGGACAGCTGTGGGGCGAAGTTGTCGACGTCGAGTCCGGCGTCGATGGCGGCCTGGACGTACTCGATCCCGTTGCCGAGCGTGAACGCGATCTCCTGGGCGGCCGTCGAGCCGGCCTCGCGGATGTGGTAGCCGGAGATGGAGATGGTGTTGAAACTCGGCACCTCCTCCGCGCAGAACTCGAAGATATCCGTGATGATCCGCATCGAGGGGCCGGGCGGGTAGATGTAGGTGTTCCGGGCGATATACTCCTTGAGGACGTCATTCTGGATCGTGCCCCGCAGCTCCGAGCGGTCGACGCCCTGCTTGTCACCGACGGCGATGTACATCGCGAGCAGGACCGAGGCGGGGGCGTTGATCGTCATCGAGGTGGAGACCTCGTCGAGTGGGATCCCGTCGAAGACCGTCTCCATGTCGTCGAGTGAGTCGATGGCGACACCCGTCTTGCCGACCTCGCCGGCCGACATCGGGTCGTCGGAGTCGTGGCCCATCTGGGTTGGCAGGTCAAAGGCCGTCGAGAGCCCCGTCTGGCCCTCGTCGATCAGGTAGTTGAACCGCTCGTTGGTCTCGCTCGCGGTACCCATGCCCGCGTACTGGCGCATCGTCCACAGCCGACCGCGGTACATCGTCGGGTAGACGCCCCTGGTGTACGGCTCCTCGCCCGGGAAGCCCAGGTCCTCCTCGTAGTCCAGGCCGGCAACGTCGGCCGGCGTGTAGAGTGGGTCGACCTCCTGCCCGCCGGTGTCGGTGTCGAAGGTCTCCTTTCGCTCGCCAAAGCGTTCAACGACCGGTGAGAGGCTCTCCTCGTCCCAGGTCGCTTTTTCATCGCGGATGGTCTGAAGATCATCCTGATCAAACATACGCTATTATTTGACCCCGGCCCGTTAAACCGTGTCGGCGGTCGGGCAGCGGAACTACCCCGAGCGAGCAGGGGCCTGTCGGCGGGGTCGAGCCGGGGTCCTGGCCTGTGGCCCGGTCAGCGACCGGTGTCGTACTTGTAGGTGGCCTCGTCGGGGTCGATCCCGAAGTCCTCCGGCCCCTCCTGGGGCTCGGTCTCCTCCTCCTCGGGGGTCGCCCGTTTGAACGCCTGGCGCAGGCGCGGCGGCATCCGGAACCGGTCGACCTCGACGCGTATCGGCACCGCACCCGGCGTGACGGTCTCCTGTTTCTTTCCGAGGCGCTCGTTCAGGTGGTCGGGGAGCCGGGCAACGTCGACCCGCTCGAACCCGAACTGCCGGAGGTAGCCGGGCTCGTCGATAAAGGCGTAGACCAGCTCGAACCCGTCGTCACCCGCGGTCTGGACCAGCCGCTCGACGACGTGGGCGCCAACACCCTGGCCGCGCCACTTCTCCAGCACCCCGAGGCTGGTCAGTTCGCAGACCTCGCCGTCGTCGGTCCTGTCGACACGGACGCGGCCGAAGCCGGCTCGCTCACTCGCCGCCTCGTCGACGGCGATGACGTAGTCCCGGGAGCGAAAGCCCACCTCGTCGAGACCCATCGCCTCGATGTGGTCGAGCAGCCACGCCTCGTCTCTGTTACGGGCGTCCCGGACGTACATACCACTGTTCCGGCGGCCGTGAACAAAGAATTTCCGGCGGCCGGGAGTGGAGGCCGGCCCTCAGGTGGGTCAGCGGGCGCGCCGTCGGGAGCGGGCACATCACACAAACACTTTGTCCCGAGTGGTCCTGTGTAGAAATATGGCCGAATCAGAGGGGCTCGACGTTGCCTACGAACCCGACGAGGCGTTCGTGCGCTCGAGCAACATCCACCAGTTCATGCGGACACACGGGATCGACAGCTACGAGCAGCTCCACCGCCGGTCCGTCGAGGAGGTCGAGGGTGTCGAGGACTCGGGACTCGAGTGGTTCTGGGACGATATCGTCGACCACCTCGGGCTGGAGTTCTACGAGGACTACGACCAGGTGCGCGACGACAGCAACGGCCCACAGTTCACCGACTGGTACGTCGGCGGCGAACTCAATATCGCCCACAACGTCGTCGACCGGCACGCCCAGGCCGACACCGGCACCCGCAACAAGGTCGCCACCATCTGGGAGGGCGAGGACGGCGAGGTCAGGGAGATGACCTACCACGACCTCCACCGCCAGAGCAACCAGGTGGCAAACTATCTCGAGGAGCGCGGTATCGGGACGGGCGACACGGTCGGGCTCTACATGCCGATGGTCCCGGAGATCGTCTCCATCATGTACGGCTGCTTCAAGGCCGGTGCCATCGCCGTCCCCATCTTCTCGGGGTTTGGCGTCGACGCCACCGCCACGCGGATCGCCGACTCGGAGTGTTCGGTGCTGTTCACCGGGGATGGCTTCCTTCGCCGTGGCTCGGAGATCCACCTCAAACAGCAGGCCGACGAGGCCGTCGCCGAGGCCGGGCACGTCGAGCATACGGTTGTCTACTCCCGGTTGGGCCACGAGGCCGGCTCCGAGGCCGTCCCCTGGACCGACCGTGACGAGTGGTGGGCCGACGCCGTCGCGACCCGGGACGACGCCTACGAGACGAAGTCACTGCCCGCAGACCAGCCGTGTATGCTGCTGTACTCGTCGGGGACGACCGGCAAGCCGAAAGGGATCGTCCACACACACGCCGGCGGCCTGGTCCAGCCGGCAAAGGAGATGTACTTTTCGTTCGACCACAAGCCCGGCGACCGCTTTTTCTGGGTGTCCGACATCGGCTGGATGATGGGCCCATGGACGCTGGTCGGCAACCACGCCTTCGGCGGCAGTATCGTCATCTACGAGGGGGCACCCGACCACCCCGAGCCCGACCGGTTCTGGGAGCTGATCGACCGTCACAAGGTCAGCGCCTTCGGCGTCTCGCCGACGGCGATCCGCGCGCTCCGGAAGTACGGCACCGAGCACGTCGAGGGGCACGACCTCTCCTCGCTGCGTCTGTTGGGCTCGACCGGCGAACCCTGGGACCCGGAGTCCTGGGAGTGGTTCCTCGACAACATCGGCGGGGGTGACACGCCGATTATGAACATCTCCGGGGGGACGGAGATCTTCGGCTGTTTCCTCCAGCCTTCGCCTATCCACGCGCTCAAGCCCGGGACACTGGCCGCACCCGCACTCGGGATGGACGTCGACATCGTGAACAGAGACGGCGAGTCCGTCGCCGACGACGGCGAGCGGGGCTATCTGGTCTGTCGCTCCTCCGCGCCCTCGATGACGCGGTCGCTGTGGAGCGGTGACGAGCGGTATCTCGAGGAGTACTGGAGCAGCTTCGAGGACATGTGGAACCACGGCGACTGGGCCCGCAAGGACGCCGATGGCTTCTGGTTCCTGGAGGGGCGGGCCGACGATGTCCTCAACGTCGCCGGCCGAAAGGTCGGCCCGGCGGAGGTCGAGGGTGCACTCATCGAACACGAGGCGGTCAACGCCGCCGTCGCCATCGGCGCACCCGACGACACGACCGGGACCGCCGTCGTGACCTACGTCATCCTCAACGATGGTGACGAACCAACCGAAGAGCTACGCGAGCGGCTACGCGACCAGGTCGGCGAGGAACTCGGCAAGCCGTTCCGGCCCCGTGAGGTGCTCTTTGTCGACGAGTTCCCCGAGACACAGAGCGGGAAGATCGTCCGCCGGATCATCCAGTCGGTCTACACCGGCGAGACGGTCGGCGACCTCTCGAGCATCGACAACCCCGGAGCTATCGAGAAGATCGAGCAGGCAAACTGAGTCAGTCGAGGGCGGCCCCACAGGCCGAACAGAAGACCGCATCCGGCTCGTGGGACTGGCCACACTCCGGACAGCTGTCGTCGGCCGCGTCGCCCGTCTCGGCGCCACTGTCGTCTGTCATGCCCCCCTCGCTGTCGCCCCCGAACGGCGAGGAGTCGTCGTCCGGGGGCGTGTAGATCCGGGTATTGCTCACGTCCTCGGTCGGCTGCGCGTCCGCGGGACCGGTGTCGACGGTCGGTGAGTCGTCGGCGCCCTCCTCGGCACGGCCATCCTCCGGGTCCTCCGGGTCCGCCGAGCCCGCCTGTGAGCCCACCGGGAGACCGGTGGACCCCGAAGGGGGGTTCGAGGACATCGACCCGGCTCCGGACGCAGACCCCCCGGAGCCCGCCGACCCGCCCGAGGAGGTGGCGATACCGGGTGAGCCGGAACCGGCCCCGGCGGTGTCACCCGCCCCGGCGGTGGTCGGACGAGCAAAGTCGGGGTACCGCTGACCGGTTCGCAGCTTCGACCGTGGGACGTCCGGCTTCCGGAGCCGGTTGACCACGCCGGCGAGCGCCTGGACCAGCAGATACAGAGCCGACAGCCCGGCCGGAACCGCGACGGCGACGGCGACGGCGGCAGGCAGCGTCGAACCGGCGGCGGTTACACCCCCGTCGACGAGCCAGGCCGCGTTGTCGACCCCGAAGCGCCCGGCAAGCCCCTCGGTCACAGCCAGGAGATACCCGTCCCGTCCGGCCACAGTTGCACCCCCAGTCAGGAGGGCGACCGAAAGGGCGAGCAGGCTGAGCCCTGTGGCCACACCGAGTGCCCACGGGGCGGACAGTGAGAAGACCCGGTAGCCGTACGCGATGGTCCGCACGAGCAGGAACAGTGCCGCGAAGACGGCCACGACGAACACCGGCCACGACGGCCGGGTGAGGGTGACAGTCACAGCGGCAACCACCAGCAGGACTGCCGGCGGCACGAGCAGCGCCGCCGGGTGCCGGTAGCGGTACCGCTGTGCGATGTTGCCGCTCTCGTTCGTCAGCTGTCCGACCAGCAGACCCGCCCCGACCGCCGCCGGGACCAGCAGCCACGCCACGAGTGCAACAGCGGCAAGACCGGTCTTCGCCCCGGTCCAGGGCTGGGGTGAGAGTGAGACGTCCAGCGCGCCCGCGCCGAAGCTGAGTGCGGCCCCCGAGAGCCCGACCCACAGCGCGTAGACGACCAGCGCGAACAGCGCGCCGCCGAACAGTCGCGCCTCGTCGGTGACCGCAAGACGGACCGAGGAGACGAGCTCCTCGCGTCCTTCGGCCATGTCAGGGCTGCCCGACGTTGAGGGTGACCACGCCCGAGAGGGCGAGTTCGTCGCCGGGGCTGACCAGTTGCCGGTCGCCCTTCTCCAGGTGGGTGTCGTTCACGACCGTCGGGTTGTCCCCGAGGTCGACGACGTAGAACTGACCGCCCTCGCGGACGAAGCGGACGTGCTCGCGATGGATCCGGACCGCCTTGTCCTCGTCCCCGTCGGTGTCCATGATGATCCGCCGGACCTGCCGGCCAACGGCGTCGCCGTCCGCGACACGGACCTCGCGGCCACGGGCATTGAGTGTCAGCACCTCCGGCGCGGGCTCGGCGTCGGCCGCGGCCGTGCCTGCACTGTCACCCGCCTCACCGCTCCGGTGTGGTTCGAGCTCTTCGCCACAGGAGGCACAGTAGTCGTCGTCCCCGTCGACGGGCGTATCACACGCCGGACACTCGGTTAGGCGTTCGGCGTCGGTGTCGGTCAGGTCCGCGCCACAGGACGCACAGAAGCTGTCGTCCGCGGCGACCTCGGCGCCACAGTCGTGGCAGGCGAGCTGTTCGTCACCCGTCACCTCCTCCGCCTCCGGGGGGCTCGAGACGTCGGCCCCACACTCGGGGCAGAACTGTGCCTCGCCCGTCACCTCCGCGGCACAGTCCGGGCAGGTGAGTGTCTCGGAGCCCTCGTCGTCGGCGTCCTGACCCGCATCGTCCGCCGCTGTTCCAGGCAGGTCGTCGTCGCCGTCCTGACCCGTATCGTCCGCCCGCTCACCCTCCTCTACGGGGGTTTCCCTGTCCGGCGTCTCGGAGGCACCCTCGTCGGTAGTGTCACCCGT